>NZ_DIAO01000013.1:92731-162353 GCF_002416465.1 Leclercia sp. UBA5076 | reverse complement strand
AGTAAGTTGGCAGCATCACCTCCACGGCGTTATTTAATAGCGCGTCAAATTCGTCGTTGTTTACGCTTTTGAAAAAACTGATAATCTCACTGGCGCCAAAATTAGCCTGCTGCGGTTCGTTTTGCTCAAGGTATAATTTAAACCGCACGCGGAATTCCGAATAGCCATCGCAGTTCAGCTTGCGGCAAAAGCGCAGCACGGTTGTGGTGGACACCCCCGCCGCATCCGCCAGTTCACGAATGGTCATGTACATCACCCGATCGCGGTTTTTAATGACGGTGTTGTAGACCATCATCTCCAGGTTGTTGAGGCTGGCAATGGCGGAATGGGAGAACATGCTCACTGGGGCTAAACTCACTCATCAGACTTCATCTTCAGGGAATAATAACATGCAGCCAAACGACATCACTTTTTTTCAGCGCTTTCAGGATGACATTCTGGCCGGACGTAAGACCATTACTCTCCGCGATGAAAGCGAATCACATTTCAAAGCGGGCGATGTGCTGCGGGTGGGGCGTTATGAGGATGACGGCTACTTTTGCACCATTGAGGTTACAGGCACGTCGACGGTCACGCTCGATACGCTGAGTGAAAAACATGCTCAACAGGAGAACATGTCCCTGGACGAACTGAAGCGGGTAATTACAGACATTTACCCGGACCAGCATCAGTTTTATGTTATTGAATTTAAATGCCTTTAAGTTGTTATGTGAACGACCGTTAGCTGAAATAATACCTCAACCTTATGATTGTAATAAATAAATTTTAAACTGATATTTATTTTAGCGAACAGGTGTTCACTGGAATCATTCTCAGTTAGCATAGACAGCGAGACATTATTCACTTTTGTTTTCCCGGAGTTATCTATGGTTAGCAAACCATTAACCACACAGGGATATTCGCTGGCTGAGGAGATAGCCAACAGCATTAGCCACGGTATTGGCCTGGTGTTTGGCATCGTTGGGCTGGTGTTGCTGCTGGTTCAGGCCGTCGACACTAACGCCAGCACGCTGGCGATCACCAGCTACAGCCTCTACGGCGGGAGTATGATCCTGCTGTTTTTGGCCTCCACCTTGTACCACGCCATTCCCCATCAGCGGGCCAAGATCTGGCTGAAGAAATTTGACCACTGCGCGATCTATCTGCTGATTGCCGGAACCTATACGCCGTTTTTGCTGGTCGGGCTGGATTCACCCCTGGCGCGTGGGTTGATGATTGTTATCTGGAGCATGGCGCTACTGGGGATCCTGTTTAAGCTCACCATCGCGCACCGCTTTAAGGTGCTGTCGCTGGTGACCTATCTGACCATGGGCTGGCTGTCGCTGATTGTGATCTATCAGTTGGCGGTAAAACTGGCGGCGGGCGGTGTGACACTGCTGGCGGTGGGCGGAATTGTCTATTCGCTGGGGGTCATTTTTTACGTCTGCAAGCGCATCCCCTATAACCACGCTATCTGGCACGGGTTTGTACTGGGCGGCAGCGTGTGCCATTTCCTGGCGATTTACCTGTACGTCGGGCAGGTCTAATAAAAATTGCCGGGTGGCGGCTTCGCCTTACCCGGCCTACGGGTTTTGTAGGCCCGGTAAGCGCAGCGCCACCGGGCAACAGCTATCACTCTTCCAGCGAATAGGGCAGCGGCTCAATGCTTAACGTATTCACATCCTCACGGACGCGGAAGACGCTGTCTGGCTCCATATCATTATTCATCACGGCCTGAACCAGCAGGCGGCCATCGTCAAGCTGAACGGCAGCCAGTATGGTGCCGGTACGGCGCCAGTTATCACCCATTTTCAGCTCCAGATCTTCACCGGCTTCCGGTACGCGACTGGCTTTACCCGCCAGATACCAGAGTGCGCGTTTGTTGGCGCCGCGGAACTTCGCGCGGGCAACCATCTCCTGACCGGTATAGCAGCCTTTTTTAAAGCTGATACCGCCCAGCGCCTGAAGGTTGGTCGCCTGCGGAATAAACTGCCCGCTGTTGGCGGCATCGATAACCGGAATGCCCGCTTCAATGTCCAGCGACAGCCACTGCTGGCTGTTATTTAACTGCGCTTCGCCACGCAGGGCCTGGGTCACGCGCTCGGCGGTAGCGACATCGGTTACCAGTAAGAAACGCTCTGCCGGATGTTCAAACCACAGCAGCGAGGTAGCCCCGTCGTTGGTGACCTGTTTTTCTGCATCAGGCAGTTCGCTGAACAGGTTTTTCAGCGCGGCGCGCGCCTGGAAGCCCGCCACACCCAGCAGCACCTGCTCGTCATCGGCCGCGATGGTCACTTTAGAGAATACCGCATACTTTTTCAGCTCGGTGAGCTGGGCGTCGCGCAGGCTACGACGTTCGATCAGGGCAAAACCATCCTGACGACGGAAGAGGCGCAGGTTGCTCCACATCTTGCCTTTCGGATCGCAGTGCGCCGCCAGCAGATGCTGGTGTTCGGTCAGCTGACTGACATCCGCGGTCACCTGGCCCTGCAGGTACTTTTCGCTGTCCACGCCGACGAGGGTTGCCAGCGCCCAGTCATCAAGGGTCATAAGCGTCAGCGGCAGACGCGCAGAGGCGACAGGCTGGCGCGGAGAAAAGGGTGTAAATGCCATATTGATGTCCTGAATTGCTTAACGCTTTGATAATGCCTAATGGTAAAAGAGACTGTAGCCATTGCAAGCGGTTTCAACAGGCTATTCGTGCCCTTAGCCTAATCTACGTAACGCTACGCAAAACAGCTGAACACGCTTATTTATTGTGGTTTTTTGTGGAAGCCTGCTCCTGGAACACAATATTCCAGTAATGAAACAGCAAAAAACACGTTACACTAAGAGCCGTTTCTTCCCGGTTGAGCACGTTTCTCTGCCGATACGAACGGAACACTGCCTGAACTCAACGTTATGCAGGAATCAGACATGGACATTAATAACAAAGCCCGCATTCACTGGGCATGCCGTCGCGGCATGCGCGAACTCGATATCTCCATCATGCCGTTCTTCGAATACGAATATGACAGCCTGAGCGATGAGGATAAGCATCTCTTCGTTCGCCTGCTGGAGAACGACGATCCCGATTTATTTAACTGGTTGATGAATCACGGCAAACCCGCCGACGCCGAGCTGCAACGGATGGTGCTTTTAATTCAGACACGGAATCAGGAACGTGGTCCTGTGGCAATCTGATCTACGCGTCTCATGGCGCGCCCAGTGGATGTCGCTTCTGCTCCACGGCCTGGTCGCGGCTGTTATTCTTCTGATGCCGTGGCCGCTGAGCTACACCCCGTTATGGCTGATGCTGCTGTCGCTGGTGGTGTTTGATAGCGTACGCAGTCAGCGGCGCATTAACGCCCGTCAGGGTGAAATCAAACTGTTTATGGATTCCCGTCTGCACTGGCAGGAGAGCGAGTGGGAAATTGTCGGCACGCCGTGGATGCTGAACTCCGGCATGATGCTCCGCTTACGCAAAGGCGCGGGTCAACGCTGCCATCATTTATGGCTTGCGGCAGACAGTATGGATGAAGCGGAGTGGCGGGATCTGCGTCGGATGATGTCGCACCAGCCGACGCAGGGGCGGTAGTGGTTTAGCTGAACTGCTCCGCCATTTCGCCAAGGATTTGTTCGCACCAGCTCTGCAGGCGCTCTTCACTGAGGTCGTACTGGTTGGTTTCATCCAGGGCCAGCCCGACAAACAGCTCTCCGTCGGCGATAATCGGTTTCTTGCTGGTAAACTCATAGCCTTCTGTCGGCCAGTAACCGATGAACGTGACCCCTTTCGGTGCCAGCTTGTCATGCAGCATCCCCAGCGCGTCGAGGAACCACTCGCCGTAGCCCAGCTGATCGCCCATGCCGTAAAGCGCGATAATTTTGCCTTCAAGCGCCAGGGAGTCGAGCTGATCCCAGATGGCTTCCCAGTCTTCCTGCAGTTCTCCGAAATCCCAGGTCGGGATGCCAAGGATCAGCACGTCGTACTGCTCCATCATCGATGGGGCATCATCTTTGAGATTGTGCAGGGTGACCAGTTCCGGGCCGATAATGTCGCGAATTTTCTCTGCGGCCATCTCGGTGTAGCAGGTGCTGGAACCATAAAAAAGACCAATATTCATCGCTAAAATGTCTCAATACTTGCTATGACTTTGCGAGTAGTGTACCAGAAACAAGACCCATTCAGGCATAATGCCCCATTGCAGAACGAAAGAGGCGGACGTGGAAAAGGATCTCGCACTCATCGAACAGTTTCTCGATGCGCTCTGGCTGGAGAAGAATCTTGCCGAGAATACCCTCAGCGCCTACCGACGCGATCTGGCGATGCTGGTGGCATGGTTACACCATCATGATCTCTCTCTGGCCACGGCCCAAAGCGACAATTTGCAGGCGCTGCTTGCCGAGCGGATGGAAGGGGGATATAAAGCCACCAGTTCCGCGCGGCTGCTGAGCGCCATGCGGCGTCTGTTTCAGCACCTTTATCGCGAGAAGATACGCCCTGATGATCCCAGTGCGGCACTGGCGTCGCCAAAACTGCCCCAGCGTTTGCCAAAAGATCTCAGCGAAGCGCAAGTTGAGAGATTATTACAGTCGCCAGTGGTTGACCAACCGCTGGAGTTACGCGATAAAGCGATGCTCGAAGTGCTTTACGCCACAGGATTACGCGTGTCTGAACTGGTCGGGCTGACGGTGAGCGATATCAGTCTGCGCCAGGGCGTGGTACGGGTGATCGGTAAAGGTAATAAAGAGCGTCTGGTGCCGCTGGGTGAAGAGGCGGTTTACTGGCTGGAGAACTATCTTCAGCATGGCCGCCCCTGGTTGCTGAACGGTGTCTCCATTGACGTGCTGTTTCCCAGCCAGCGCGCGCAGCAAATGACACGTCAAACCTTCTGGCATCGCATCAAACATTACGCCACACTGGCGGGTATCGACAGTGAAAAACTTTCGCCGCACGTTCTGCGTCACGCGTTTGCGACCCATCTTCTGAATCACGGCGCCGATCTGCGCGTGGTCCAGATGTTGCTTGGGCACAGTGACCTGTCAACGACGCAAATCTACACGCATGTCGCGACGGAACGCCTGCGGCAGCTACACCAACAGCATCACCCACGTGCGTGATGACTTGTAACAGGAACCAATATGAAAAAGTCTTTAGTGCTGTTCTCTCTGCTGGCAGCGTCATTATCCGGTCTGGCGCATGCTGACGATGCGGCCATCAAACAGTCTCTGGCGAAGCTTGGTGTCACCAGTAGCGAAATTCAGCCTGCGCCCGTTGCGGGCATGAAAACGGTACTGACCAACAGCGGCGTGCTGTATGTGACCGAAGACGGTAAGCACTTTATCCAGGGACCGCTGTACGACGTGAGCGGCGCGCAGCCGGTTAACGTTACCAACCAGATGCTGATGAAAAACCTGAACGCGCTGGAAAAAGAGATGATCGTCTACAAAGCGGCGCAGGAAAAACATGTCATTACCGTCTTTACCGACATCACCTGCGGCTACTGCCACAAGCTGCATGAAGAGATGAAAGATTACAACGCGCTGGGGATCACCGTGCGTTATCTCGCCTTCCCGCGTGCGGGCGTGCAGAGCCAGCCTGAGCAGGACATGAAGGCCATCTGGTGTGCGAAAGATCGCAACAAAGCCTTTGATGATGCCATGAGCGGTAAAGGCGTTAAGCCTGCCTCCTGTGATATCGACATTGCCAATCACTACGCGCTGGGCGTGCAGTTTGGTGTGACCGGTACGCCTGCGATCGTGCTGAGCAACGGCTATGTTGTGCCGGGCTACCAGGGGCCGAAAGAGATGAAAGCCTTCCTTGATGAGCACCAGAAACAGTTTGGCGGTAAATAATTCGCGTGAAATCTTCGACACAACTTCGTCGTCGTGAAGTGGACGAGAGCGCCGCGTTACCCGCGACGCTCCCTCCGCTGTTGCGTCGGCTCTATGCCAGCCGTGGCGTGCGAAATGCAGATGACCTTGAACGCAGCGTAAAGGGTATGCTCTCCTGGCAGCAGCTTAGCGGCGTCGAACGCGCCACCGAGCTGCTGTACAACGCCCTGCGGGAAGGAACGCGCATCATTGTGGTGGGGGATTTTGACGCCGATGGCGCCACCAGTACCGCGCTGAGCGTGCTCAGCCTGCGGGCGATGGGGTGCGACAACGTCTCATATCTGGTGCCGAACCGCTTTGAGGATGGCTATGGCCTGAGTCCGGAAGTGGTGGATCAGGCTCACGCCCGCGGCGCGCAGATGATCCTGACGGTGGACAACGGGATCTCCTCCCACTCCGGAGTTGAGCGCGCCCATGAATTTGGCATCCCGGTGCTGGTCACCGATCACCACCTGCCTGGGGATACCTTACCGGCGGCAGAAGCGATCGTTAACCCCAACCTGCGCGACTGCGACTTCCCGTCGAAATCGCTGGCGGGGGTGGGGGTGGCTTTCTATCTGATGCTGGCGCTGCGTACACGGCTGCGTGATGAAGGGTGGTTTGACGCTAAAGGTATTGCGCCGCCTAATCTGGCGGAATTCCTTGATCTGGTGGCGCTGGGCACCGTAGCGGACGTGGTGCCGCTGGATGCCAATAACCGTATTCTGACCTGGCAGGGTTTGAACCGCATTCGGGCGGGGAAATGCCGTCCGGGTATCAAGGCGCTGCTGGAGATCTCCAACCGGGACCCGCTGCGGCTGGCGGCCAGCGATCTCGGCTTTGCCCTTGGCCCGCGTCTGAACGCTGCCGGACGTCTGGACGATATGTCGGTGGGCGTAGCGCTGCTGCTGTGCGATAACATCGGCGAGGCGCGCGTACTGGCCAACGAGCTGGACGCGCTGAACCAGACCCGCAAAGAGATCGAGCAGGGGATGCAGGCCGAAGCCCTGATCCTCTGCGAAAAGCTGGAGCGCAGCGGCGACTCGCTGCCCGGCGGGCTGGCGATGTATCACCCCGAGTGGCATCAGGGGGTGGTGGGCATCCTCGCCTCGCGCATTAAAGAGCGTTTTCACCGCCCAGTGATCGCCTTTGCCCCTGCCGGAGACGGCACCCTGAAAGGATCCGGCCGCTCGATTCAGGGGCTGCATATGCGCGACGCGCTGGAGCGCCTGCATACGCTGCATCCGGGGCTGATGATTAAATTTGGCGGCCACGCCATGGCGGCGGGACTGTCGCTGGAAGAGGCGAAATTTGACCAGTTCCAGCGCCTGTTCAGCGAGCTGGTCACCGACTGGCTGGATCCGGCTCTGCTCCAGGGCGAAGTGGTCACCGATGGCCCGCTGGCGCCGGCGGATATGACCATGGAGGTGGCGCAGATGCTGCGCGACGCCGGTCCGTGGGGGCAGATGTTCCCGGAGCCGCTGTTTGACGGGCGTTTTCGCCTGCTGCAACAGCGTCTGGTGGGGGAACGGCATCTGAAGGTGATGGTGGAACCGGTTGGCGGCGGTCCGCTGCTGGACGGTATCGCCTTTAACGTGGACACCACAATCTGGCCTGATAACGGCGTACGCGAAGTCGAACTGGCCTATAAACTGGATATTAACGAGTTTCGCGGCAACCGCAGCCTGCAAATCATCATCGACCATATCTGGCCACTTTAGCATCACTATTCCGCTATAAAAAAGGGCGTGAATCCGGTACAATTCCGCCCTTACACCGCATTTTTACTCGTCCATAAAAGAAAACAGACCATGTTTGAAATTAATCCGGTAAAAAACCGCATTCAGGACCTCACCGAGCGCTCCGACGTTCTTAGGGGGTATCTTTGACTACGATGCCAAGAAAGAGCGTCTTGAAGAAGTAAACGCCGAGCTGGAACAGCCAGACGTCTGGAACGAACCTGAACGCGCACAGGCGCTGGGTAAAGAGCGTTCCTCTCTCGAAGCTATCGTAGATACGCTGGATCAAATGGCGCAGGGTCTGGATGATGTTTCCGGACTGCTGGAGCTGGCCGTTGAGGCCGACGACGAAGAGACCTTCAACGAAGCTGTCGCAGAGCTCGACGGGCTGGAAGAGAAGCTGGCACAGCTGGAATTCCGTCGTATGTTCTCCGGCGAGTACGACAGCGCCGACTGCTACCTTGATATCCAGGCCGGTTCCGGCGGTACAGAAGCCCAGGACTGGGCCAGCATGCTGACCCGCATGTATCTGCGTTGGGCTGAAGCCCGCGGCTTCAAGACTGAGATTATCGAAGAGTCTGAAGGCGAAGTGGCAGGCCTGAAATCTGTCACCATCAAGATCATTGGCGATTATGCCTACGGCTGGCTGCGTACTGAAACCGGCGTACACCGTCTGGTGCGTAAGAGCCCGTTCGACTCCGGCGGTCGCCGCCATACCTCGTTCAGCTCCGCGTTTGTCTATCCGGAAGTGGACGAAGATATCGACATCGAAATCAACCCGGCAGATCTGCGTATCGACGTCTACCGCGCATCCGGTGCGGGTGGTCAGCACGTTAACCGTACGGAATCTGCGGTGCGTATTACCCACATCCCTACCGGGCTGGTGACACAGTGCCAGAACGACCGTTCCCAGCATAAAAACAAAGACCAGGCCATGAAGCAGATGAAAGCGAAGCTTTATGAGCTGGAGATGCAAAAGAAAAATGCTGAGAAACAGGCGATGGAAGATAACAAGTCTGATATCGGCTGGGGCAGCCAGATCCGTTCTTACGTCCTTGATGACTCCCGCATCAAAGACCTGCGTACCGGTGTCGAAACCCGTAACACGCAGGCGGTGCTGGATGGCAGCCTGGACCAATTTATCGAAGCAAGTTTGAAAGCAGGGTTATGAGGAACCAACATGTCTGAACAACAAGCACAGGGCGCTGACGCGGTAGCCGATCTTAATAATGAACTGAAAACCCGCCGCGAGAAGCTGGCTGCGCTGCGCGAGCAGGGCGTGCCGTTCCCGAACGATTTTCGCCGCGATCGTACCTCAGACCAACTGCATGCTGACTTCGACGCTAAAGAGAACGAAGAGCTGGAAGCGCTGAACATCGAAGTGGCCGTTGCTGGCCGCATGATGACCCGTCGTATCATGGGTAAAGCCTCCTTTATTACGCTGCAGGATGTTGGCGGTCGCATTCAGCTGTACGTCTCCCGTGACGATCTGCCGGAAGGCATCTACAACGAGCAGTTCAAGAAGTGGGACCTGGGCGATATCCTGGGCGCGAAAGGGAAACTGTTCAAAACCAAGACCGGTGAACTCTCCATCCACTGCACCGAGCTGCGTCTGCTGACCAAAGCCCTGCGTCCGCTGCCGGACAAATTCCACGGCCTGCAGGATCAGGAAGCGCGCTACCGTCAGCGCTACCTGGATCTCATCTCTAACGATGAATCCCGCAAGACCTTCAAAATTCGCTCTCAGATCATGGCCGGTATCCGCCAGTTCATGGTGGGCCGCGACTTTATGGAAGTAGAAACCCCGATGATGCAGGTGATCCCGGGCGGCGCGTCTGCGCGTCCATTCATCACCCATCACAACGCCCTGGACCTGGACATGTACCTGCGTATCGCGCCGGAACTGTACCTGAAGCGTCTGGTGGTCGGTGGTTTCGACCGCGTGTTTGAGATCAACCGTAACTTCCGTAACGAAGGCATCTCCGTGCGTCATAACCCAGAGTTCACCATGATGGAACTCTATATGGCCTACGCGGATTACAAAGATCTGATCGAGCTGACCGAATCCCTGTTCCGCACCCTGGCGCAGGACGTTCTGGGCACCACCGAAGTGCCGTACGGCGAAGAGGTGTTCGACTTCGGTAAGCCGTTCGCTAAGCTGACCATGCGTGAAGCAATTAAGAAATACCGTCCGGAAACTGAGATGGCGGATCTGGATAACTTCGACTCTGCGAAAGCGATCGCTGAGAGCATCGGTATCAAGGTTGAGAAGAGCTGGGGTCTGGGCCGTATCGTGACCGAGATCTTCGAAGAAGTGGCCGAAGCGCACCTGATTCAGCCAACCTTCATTACCGAATACCCGGCTGAAGTTTCTCCGCTGGCGCGTCGTAACGATGTGAATCCGGAAATCACTGACCGCTTCGAGTTCTTCATCGGTGGCCG
This sequence comes from Leclercia sp. UBA5076, assembly GCF_002416465.1. Taxonomy (NCBI): domain Bacteria; kingdom Pseudomonadati; phylum Pseudomonadota; class Gammaproteobacteria; order Enterobacterales; family Enterobacteriaceae; genus Leclercia; species Leclercia sp. UBA5076. The sequence continues at coordinate 152,340 of NZ_DIAO01000013.1, read as the reverse complement.
CGAAATCGGCAACGGCTTTAGCGAGCTGAACGATGCAGAAGATCAGGCGCAGCGCTTCCAGGATCAGGTTGATGCGAAAGCCGCAGGCGACGACGAAGCGATGTTCTTCGACGAAGATTACGTGACCGCACTGGAACACGGCCTGCCGCCGACGGCTGGTCTGGGTATTGGTATCGACCGTATGGTGATGCTGTTCACCAACAGCCACACCATCCGCGACGTGATCCTCTTCCCGGCGATGCGTCCGGTAAAATAATCCCTGTTGCGAAAAAGCCCCGGCGTATATTGCGTCGGGGCTTTTTTATTGCCTGGCGTTTGTCGCGAAGCGCAGCGGTGAGCCTCTTGCAGCCCGGGCTTCTTCGCCCTTCACGGCCTGGAGCGTAATCGCTGCTACACTGGTTGTCGCGCAGGGTGCTCTTGGGCATCCGTAATGAGGCTGCTATGATAGCGCGGCCATTCACGTTGACCGAGGAACTGTTTTGTTTGCAGGAAGCCCGACGAAAAACCCCGTTTCTGCTCTGTTTTGCCTGATTCTGGCCCTGTTGCTGGCGGGATGCGCGGGCAGTAAATCATCGGATTCTGGCCCGGTGTATACCGTTAAACGCGGTGATACGCTGTACCGTATATCGCGTGCGACCGGCACCAGCGTGAAGGAGCTGGCGCGCCTGAACAATATTTCTCCGCCTTACACCATCGAAGTGGGGCAAAAGCTGAAGATTAACGGTACCAGCAGTACGGCCAGAAAGTCTTCGTCAAAGAGCCGCGGTAAAACCGCTGCGGTCACCCCATCTTACACCGTACCGAAATCTTCCTGGCCGCCTGTCGGGCAGCGCTGCTGGGTCTGGCCTGCCAGCGGCAAAGTGGTGATCCCGTACTCCACCGCAGAAGGGGGAAACAAAGGCATTGATATCGCCGGCACCCGAGGCGCACCGGTGTATGCTTCCGATGCGGGCAAAGTTGTCTATGTCGGCAATCAGCTGCGGGGTTATGGCAATTTGATCATGATTAAGCACGGTGAGGACTACATCACCGCCTATGCCCATAACGACACAATGCTGGTGAATAACGGGCAAAACGTGAAGGCGGGGCAGAAGATTGCGACTATGGGCAGCACCGGCTCCAATACCGTGGCGCTGCATTTCCAGATCCGCTATCGGGCGACGGCTATCGATCCGATCCGCTATTTACCGGCGCCGGGCGGTAAACCGAAGTGCTAAGTGACTATTTTATCGCCACTTAGCAAGCAGGTCTCTTGTCAGCAGAGGCGTAAGGTCTATAATGCCTTACGCACCTCAAAGCGGGCGTAGTTCAATGGTAGAACGAGAGCTTCCCAAGCTCTATACGAGGGTTCGATTCCCTTCGCCCGCTCCAGCTTTTATCTCTGCAACAGCGCGACACAGCATCCGTCCCCGTCGTGCAAAAATTTAAAAATAAACAACCTAAATTTTACCCGCCGTTTATTCATTGCTATATCTGAAGAGAGAAGTAGAGGCCAACCTGCGCAAATCGCAGAGCTATTCTGGCTGCTATCCAACGTTATCAGGTCATACTATGCATCTTATTTCACCCGTTCGTCCCGAAGGGGCCATGCAGCGTCTGCTTGCGGCGCTTGAGCCGATCGCGGATAAACTCCAGGTCATCCCCCGCAAGCGAATGACCTGGACATACAAAGGACGTCCCCAGCTTTACTTTTTTATCGAGGGAGAGTTATCCATCCTGCGTGCCTCTGATGGGCTGTTGATTGTCACAGTTTACGAAGCGCATCTTTTTGGTATTGCGGAGATGATCCAGCCGACAAAAGGCCATATTCTGCGCACCGAAGCTGAGTCGACACTGTTACGGATTGATGCAGGGCGGGCGGCGGAACTTATTTCCCAACAAGGGTTATGGGAGGATGTGGCTGCGGTGCTCTCCTACCATACTGCTTATCTGTTTTATCGTGATGCGCTAGTGGTACAACAACGAACCTATTCCGTGATACGTAACCACCTGCTGGAGATGATCACGCTGCCGGAACAGACTCGCATGCGTATATCGATCCTCGATTATATTCAGGACAGAACGCTGCTTTCCCGCAGCAGTGTGTTAAATGTCATTTCTGCCCTGAAACGAGGGGGATATATCAACTTTAAACGTGGCGGTTATCTTCAGGAACTAAAGAGTTTACCAGAGAGTTTTTAACTGAAAATTTAATTTTAAACAGAATGATAATTAACCTGACAGCTTTTTTTCTATATCGTTTGCCTACTGAAATTAATAAAGAAATCTATCTACAGTAAGTGTGAACGGGATTGTTATGAAAAAGACTATTGTTGCGTTAATTATCGCAAATGCTTTTACCGCTACCGCAGCTTTTGCTGCAGGTGATGCCGGAACCTGGTACAGCGGTGGAAAATTAGGTTGGTCGCACTATTTCGATACCAACACGGGTAGCAAAGCGCTGGATAATAACAGTGGCTCAAACCATTTTGATTTAGACCAGGATAATGTGAGTGGCGGTATTTATACCGGTTACCAGATTAACTCCTGGCTTGCTGTGGAAGGTGGTTACGACTATTTAGGGAATATGCAGTTAAACGGCCATCACGCCGGCGCTGGCGCCAGGATGAAAAGTCAGGGGATCCAGATGTCCCTGAAAGCCAGCTATGCCGTCACGCCGAAATGGGACCTGTATGGCCGGGCCGGGGCAATGGGATACCGGGCTGAATCCGATGTAAGCGGTCATAATCGCTTTGAAACCGGAGTCCGCCCGCTGGCTGCTGTAGGAACCGAGTATGCCTTTAACAAAAACTGGGCGGGCCGCCTTGAGTATCAATGGGTAAGCAACGTTGGCAACGCCAATCAGATTGGGGTAAGCAGTGATGTCAGTTCGGTTACGGCCGGGCTGAGCTACCGTTTTGGTCAGCATGAGGACGCACCTGTTGTCGCCACTCCCGCGGCTACCGTTGAACCGGCCCCGGCGCCACAGCGTTTTAACCTGAAATCCGATGTGATGTTTGACTATGACTCTGCAACCCTTACCAGCGAAGGTCACGCAGCGATTCGCCAGCTCTATAATAGCCCGGGTTTACAGCCTGCCAACGACAAGTCGACAGTGGTTATCGGCTACAGCGATCGTATCGGTACGCCTGACTACAATCTGCAACTCTCTGAACGCCGCGCGCAGGCTGTAGCTGATGAACTGGTTGCGCTGGGCATTCCGGCGCAAAACATCACCACAGCAGGCCGCGGTGCGAGTGAGTCCGTGACAGGAGCGCAATGTAATGGTCAGAGCGGCAACGCGCTGATTGGTTGTCTATCCCCGGATCGACGGGTGGTGGTAGAGATCAGCAATAAATAAAATTCTGGAACGCTTTAAACCCGGCATTAACCTGCCGGGTTTTTTTATCGAATATTAGCCGGTAATAACCGGTTTGAGCGCAATATGTATCTGCTGTAACCCCATTTCATTCTTATCTTTAAGGTATTGCTGATTCATCATGGCTAATGCTTCTAATCGGGAAAGAGAAGCGTAAACGGGCTGTACATCGCTATCCATTTCAAATATCTCTTTGGGTTTTACATCCTGTAAATATTGCTTTTTTAGCGTGTCGGTAAGCCTCTCTATATCCTGTTTATTGGAATTGTACAGCGAGGCGATATGGGATGTCTGTGCCGGTGGGGCTTTGCTGCCGGGCAGAACTAATGGAATATGCAATCTGTTGATCTGTTCAACTTTGTCCGGTTCCGGGCTGCTACAGCCGGTGATAAAAACCATACTAAATACCAGTATGAGCGGGGATATCTTTCTCATTATCTGACCTGTATTACTGAAAAACAGCGTTAATTATCCAGCGTGGGTAGCCAGATTGCAGATTAATGTTGTTTATTTTTAAACGAGCAGGTTGAATAGAGATGTCGCGCTATGCTTAATCCCAACCATAATAATTCAGAGGCAATGTCATGGATAATGAACTGCTGGAGGCGGGATACCGGGCCTATACCGGTGAGAAAATTGACGTCTACTTCAATACCGGCATCTGCCAACACGCGGGAAACTGCGTGCGCGGCAGCGCTAAGCTCTTCAATCTGAAACGTAAACCGTGGATCATCCCTGATGAAGTGGATGTCGATACGGTCGTGCGTGTGATCGATACCTGCCCAAGCGGCGCACTTAAATACCGCCACAAATAAGCGAGATAACATGGATATTCAGGAAGGCCATAACAAGTTTTACGTGAACGATGCCGAAGGCAATCAGGTTGCGGAGATCGTCTTTGTCCCCACCGGCGAGCACCTCAGTATCATTGAGCATACCGATGTCGATCCCAGCCTGAAAGGGCAGGGCGTGGGCAAACAGCTGGTGGCAAGGGTGGTGGAAAAGATGCGTGCCGAAAACCGTAAAATTATTCCCCTCTGCCCGTTTGCGAAACACGAATTTGATAACACCCGCGAGTATGACGATATCCGCGCCTGATTCTGAACCTGCAGCAGCGCGCTGCAGGTTCTCTTTTTTAAGCGATAAACATCACCGACACGCATAACACCCCGACAATCAGCGTCAGCACATTGCCGACGGAGCGGTAGGGCTTCAGCGCCGGAATGAGGAATGTCGACAGAGTCGGCATGATGAACAAAATCATGGCGATAAGTGGCCCGCTGATGGCATAGATCATCGAGATGGCATTGGGATTAATGCAGCACACCGCAAAGGTGATCAGGGAGACCCCCATCACCGATACCGCCCGATTAAAGGCCCGGCTTTTCTTTACGCCAACCTGGTTTAATCCTGATTTCACCATCGCTGTAGCCCCCTCAATCACCCCGAAATAGGTGCCGAGAAACGACTTCGACATCGCGATGATGGCGACAACAATCCCGGAGATCCCAAGCCACGAAGGGGAGGAGGGCATCATCGAGAGCGCCGAGAGGATGGTGACCCCTTCCTCTTTCGCGGCGACGATGTAAGAGGGTGGGATCGACATCAGACAGCTGAAGACGAAGAAGAGCACGCTCAGGCAGATAACCAGGTAGGCCACCTTCATGATGCGGGTACATTTGCCCATGGCGGCCTCGCCATATTTCTCCCGCCGGTCGACGGCAAAGGTTGAAATAATCGGCGTATGGCTAAAGGCGAACACCATCACCGGAATGGAGATCCACACCTGGTGCAGAGTGTGCTTATCAACGCTCATCTGGCTGGTGAGCAGCGCGGGTTGCCAGCTGTGGGTGAGATAGAGCGACACCAGCAGGAAGTAAGCGATCAGCGGGAATACCAGAAAACCCATCACCCGGATGGTGGCATGCCGCCCCATCAGGAAGATCAGATTTAACGCCAGCACGACGCCCAGGCTGACCAGCACCCGCACGGGGGTGTCCACCGTCATATGCTTCGCCAGCTGTTCGGTCAGCGAGTTGGTGATCGCCACGGCATAGATCTGCACCACCACAAAAAAGGCGATAAAGTAGAGCGTGGTGATCAGGTTGCCGATCTTTTTCCCGTAGTAGTAGGTCACCGCGCCGGTGATCCCTTCGCTACCTTTGGTTTTTGCAGAGAGGATGAACTGGCATAACGCTTTGTGGGGCCAGTAGGTGAATGGATATGCCACAAGGGCGGTGATGAAAAGGACGACAGCGCCCGCAGATCCCAGTTGGATGGGCAGGAACAGGGTTCCTGCGCCCACGGCAGTGCCGTAGAGGGCAAAGCTCCAGAGGGTCTCTTCTTTAGACCAGATTTTCGACATGAGATAAACGTATCAACTATAAAACCAACAAAAAGGAGACTATTTTACCATAATCAACAGTTGGCCTGGCGGTTGGAACGGTTTTAAGCGGGCCGGAAAGCATTTCCGGCCAGGGGAGTTAAGAGGTGGCAGCCTGCCGCTGTTGGCGTCGCTTAATCATGCGATCGCGCAGGGTATCGTACGCCCAGTTATAAACCATGGTGTACGGCAGGAAGAAAATAAAGAAGCCAATCTCTAAGGTGAAGGCCTGAAGCAGGCTCACGCCCAGCACCAGCGATACAATCCCGACGCCGATAAAGATGAACCCGACTTCAAAGCCCAGCGCGTGCAGGGCGCGGACTTTCGCGGTGCGAGGCACCTTATGCCGCGGCCACAGCCTGTCGAACAGGTAGTTGAAGATGATGTTCCAGATCATCGCCGTGGTGGCGAGGAGAACAGTTAACCCGCCCATCTCCAGTATGGGGCGCTGCATCAGCCACGCGGTGGTCGGGGCCAGGATCGCCGTGGCAATACCCTCAAAACAGACGGCGTGAAAAATGCGTTCCGGCAGTTTTCTGCGCTGAACATCGTTGTGCTGCATAATCTCTTACCTCAAAAACAAGCCAGGACGGCCAATCATGCGGCTATTTTTATCGCTAAAAGTGATATATAAAAGTGAGATTCCATCGATAAAGTAGATACTACATGCGCTACTCACCCGAAGCGTTAACAGCATTTGTCGAGACGGTTGCTGCGGGCTCTTTTTCCGCTGCGGCCCGCCGCCTGCGGAAAAGCCAGTCCACCATCAGCACCGCCATCGCCCATCTGGAGGATGACCTGGGTTTTGCCCTGTTCGACCGCAGTGCCCGCCAGCCGGTACTCACCGCCCAGGGCAAGCAGGTGCTGGGCTATGTGCAGTCGATTCTGGCGGCCAGCGCGCGGCTGGATGAACTGGCGGTATCCCTTAGCGAAGAGACCGAAGCACGGCTCACCTTTGTCCTCTCCGATACCCTGCATCCGGATGTGCTGGAGGAGATGCTGTTTCGTTTTGATGAGCGTTTTCCCCATACCGAATTTGAGTGTCTGATTGGCGAAGAGGAAGATGTCATCGATCTGCTGCAAAAAGGGCGGGCGCAGATTGGCCTCACCGAGGCGCGGGAAAACTATCCCACCGACATTGCCGCCGTTCGCCTTCCCATGCAGACCCATATGGCGATTTATACGTCAGCCAGCCATCCGCTGGCCGCGCAGGCGCGAACGGAGCACGATGAACTGCACAGCTGGCGGGAGCTGCGCCTGAATACCTATCTGGAGCGTGAACCGGTGCTGGCGCAGGGGCCGGTCTGGTCGGCACCTAACTACCTGATGTTGCTCAGCATGGCGGTTCAGGGATTTGGCTGGTGCGCGCTGCCTTGCGCGCTGGTAGAGGAGTTTGCGCCGGCGAAAGCGCTGGTGCAGCTCAATGTGCCGGGCTGGCCGCGCTCGGTGGCGATCGATCTGGTCTGGAATAAACGCTCCCCGCCGGGAACGGCAGGCAACTGGCTGCGCCATTATTTACAGCAAAAAGCGGATCCACGGTGATCTCTGCCCCCGTCAGTGGCGACATTGAAACGAACTACACTTAGCGGAGTGTAATAACTGACTGAGAAGAGACCATGACCGCTAAAACGAGAATCACACCCCGGACGCTGATGCTCTCCGCCAGAGAGTGGGTGCCGAATAATCCCCATTTGCCGGTGCTGCTCTATAAAGGGGTGATAACGGATGGCGATCGCGCAAGCCAGTTTGAACAACGATTTGCCGACAACGGTTGGCCGCCTCAGTGGCGCGATGGGGTTTTTGATTATCACCACTACCACTCTAATGGGCATGAAGTCTTAGGTATTGCCCGGGGGGCGGCACGCCTCATCGTTGGCGGACCTGGGGGCGAAGAGATCGAAGTAGAAGCGGGAGACGCACTGTTATTGCCTGCCGGAACCGGGCACTGCCGGATATCTGCAACCGACGATTTTCTGGTGGTGGGTGCCTATCCGCCGGGGACGGATGTTGATCTCTGCAAGCAGGCGGCGACGCCGGCCATGCTGGCGCGGATCGTTGCGTTGCCCTTTCCTGAGCGGGATCCGGTCAATGGAAACTCGCCCGCCTTAACCCAGTACTGGAGATCTTGACCCGCCTTGCCCTGCGCCCGCGCAGGTTAAGTTTCCCGGTATCGGCTGAGCAACCATTTCTCTCGGCCCTCCAGAATCCTTTGTGATAAAACTCACTTTTTTTAAACAATTACATCATTAGTTGATAACAATCCTCTACTATGAGCGGTGTCATTTTGCGCAGAGGTAGAGATGAAAGACGTCGTGATAGTGGGTGCATTGCGTACCGCAATCGGCTGTTTCCAGGGAGCGCTCTCACGCCACTCGGCGGTTGAGTTAGGCAGCGTGGTGGTTCGCGCGCTGGTGGAGCGAAGCGGCATTGAGGGACACGAGATCGACGAAGTGATCCTCGGTCAGGTGCTGACCGCAGGCGCCGGGCAAAACCCTGCCCGCCAGGCGGCGCTGAAGGGAGGATTACCCAATACCGTCTCTGCCATCACCATCAACGACGTGTGCGGCTCCGGTTTGAAGGCGCTGCATCTGGCGACCCAGGCGATCCAGTGCGGCGAAGCCGATGTGGTGATCGCGGGCGGCCAGGAGAACATGAGCCGTGCCCCGCACGTGCTCACCGACAGCCGTACCGGGGCGCAACTGGGCAACAGCCAGCTTATCGACAGCCTGGTGCATGACGGGCTGTGGGATGCCTTCAACGATTACCATATGGGGGTCACGGCAGAGAACCTGGCGCGTGAATATGGCATCTCCCGTGAGCTGCAGGACGCCTATGCCCTCAGTTCCCAGCATAAGGCCCGGGCGGCCATCGACGCGGGCCGTTTTCGCGACGAGATCGTACCGGTTGTCGCCCAGAAGCAGGGCGGGGAGAACCTGCTGGTGGATACAGATGAACAGCCGCGCACCGATGCCAGCGCAGAGGGGCTGGCGCTGCTGAACCCTGCCTTTGAGCTCACCGGGTCGGTCACCGCCGGGAATGCCTCCTCGATTAATGACGGGGCCGCCGCAGTGATGATGATGAGCGAGAGCAAAGCCGAAGCGCTGAATCTGCCGGTACTGGCGCGCATCAAAGCCTTTGCCAGCGTGGGTGTTGATCCCGCCTTAATGGGGATCGCCCCGGTTCACGCCACGCGCCGCTGTCTTGAACGGGCAGGCTGGCAGCTGGCGGATGTGGATTTGATCGAAGTGAACGAAGCCTTTGCTGCCCAGGCGCTGTCGGTGGGCAAAATGCTGGAGTGGGACGAACGCCGGGTGAATGTTAACGGTGGAGCGATCGCCCTGGGTCACCCCATTGGCGCATCGGGCTGCCGTATCCTGGTCTCACTGGTGCATGAGATGGTAAAACGCGATGCGCGTAAAGGGCTGGCTACGCTGTGTATCGGCGGCGGACAGGGCGTGGCGTTGGCTATAGAAAGATAATTCGCGTTGATATATATCAATCCAAATAAGCCTCCGATCCCGGAGGCTTATTTGTTTGTGAGCTTCATCATATTTTTACCTCCTGTCAGTAAAATCTCAATCATCCGCAAAATAGTTAACTTATTCCTTGAATCGCTAATAACGATTTAGTGTGATCGCGATCCTTTAAATTCCCCTTAAAAGTCAACATTTGTTGATATTGCTCACGGCTGGGTTTGCCAAAAAAAATGAAACAGATAATTACGATCGAGATCACTAAAATTACGTTTATTAAAAAATAAAATGCAATTCCATAAAAACGAAACATCATTTTAAACGAGGGTTTTTCCATGTTTAAGAAATCTCTGGTCCTTGCTTCACTTATTGGCGCTTCTTTCGCAGCTCAGGCTGTCACCGTGGATCTGCGTCACGAATATATCGATAGCGGCTCGAACGCCGACCGTGTTTCGGTTTCGCACCGTTTCGAAAATGGCTTTGGTTTCTCAGTAGAAGCAAAATGGAAATCTGGCGGCGATAAAGCTGACCAGCCATTTGCGGACGTGGTGGGTAACGGCCATGAAGATCAGATTAGCTGGCGCTGGAAAGCGAACCAGAACATTGCGTTAACACCAGGCTTTACCCTCGAAAGTAAAGACAGCTTCACCATTTATAAACCCTATCTGCACGCGCAATATAGCTTCGATAATGGCTTCTATGTGGCTGCCCGTTATCGCTATGACTACACCCGTTATCCGTCAAGCGCGAATAAAGACGACGATAAAGTTAACCGTGGCGACGCCTGGGTTGGTTGGGTAATGGGCGACTGGCGTACCGAGCTGAACTACGTATACGCGAAAAGTACAGAAGGGAATATTCGTAACAACAATAAAGATTACTCCCAGGAATATAACGTTAAGCTGGCGTACAAAATTGATAAGAACTGGGCTCCGTATGGCGAAGTGGGTAACGTTGGTGTGAAAGATACCGATGAGCGTCAGACCCGTCTTCGTGTCGGCGTAGCTTATTCATTCTAATAATAAGCAATACCTCCGGGATAAACCGGCTCTCAGGAGCCGGTTTTTTTGCGTCTGTAATGTATTATTTTTGCGGTTTATGCCTTATCAGCAGATAAAAAAAGCCCTCCATAAAGGAGGGCAAGGCCAGTTACAGGAACACAAACACAAACATTATTCTCGCAACATTTCTGGTTGCTCAGGAAGCTTCGCAATATAGAGAGCAGGTTTGCCATCTTTATCGGAACTAAACAGCACCGCTTTATCATCCGGGGTAAAGGAGGGGTGCGGGTGAGTGACCTGACGGCTGTTTGCCACGGTTGCCCAGGAGGTATCGTGACGCGCGATACGGAAATACGCCTCTTTCGCCACGTCGAATGCATAAAGATACGGATCGTTATCGATGGTGTAACCGCTGGTATCTTTCACATCGACCGGCGTACCGGAACCATCACCGACCAGCAGCGTGCCGTCAAAGTTACTCATCAGGTGTGAACAGGCAGGCATCTTCATGACCGCGCGGTTCTCACCGGTATCCGGATTGAAGCTATACACGGTACGTCCTTGCTCACCTTTCAGGTAAGAGACATAGACCAGCGCTGAGCCATTCGGTACCCAGAATTCATGGGTGCAGCTTTCGCCTGCGGCGTGCTCTTTCACCTTGCGAACGTTGCTGCCGTCTTCGTTGACCATCCACATACGGGCATCCACCAGATCGTGCGGGCCTTCATGACAGAACGCGACGGTACTGTCGTCAAACGGACGGTAAATCGGGTGGCCCAGCCAGTTCTTCTCTTCATGGATTACGCTGCTTTCACCGGTCTGCAGATCGACCCTCAGCAGGCGGCAGTGTGGGCCTTTATGGAAGAAGTCGTGGAAGATTTTCCAGTCGTTGAGCGGCGTCCAGTCGCTCTTCGCAATTTCGATGCCCACCAGTTTGGTGCAGTCGCTGTTGGCCACCCAGGTGCCATAGCCGACCCAGTCGTCGCTGACGCGATAGACTTCACGCTCCTCTAGGGTGGTCAGATTGACTTCCCGCAGGGTGCGATCATTCTTAACGTAATAGAGGGATTTATCATCCGGTGAGAGGAAGCCGCCAAAGGTGTTATCGCCTGCGCCTTCGGTTAACTGCACCGCTTCGGCGTTTTTCAGATCCAGCAGATAGTAGTTCCAGTGGCCATCGAATTCACCCGCAAACAGCAGGTGGTTGCCATCGTTGAAAAAGCACTTTTGATAGAAGTAGTTACGGTGACAGGTAACTTCAGGGGGGGTCAGGCGGGTCACTTCCACGCCTGTATCCGGATCGCGGCTGACCTCATAGTTCAGTTTGACCCGCATACCTTTTGCCATGATGCGCTCCTTGAATTCGACGGCAGGATCGCGCCTGCGGTCCGATTGGTAAATATGAGTTTAAAAACTGGGTGTTAAAATATCAAAACAATGTTTCACTGTGTGTGACTGGTGGCGCACTTCTGAAGGAAAAGCGTGCTGATTCATCAATATGATTAATTTTGTTCAGTTTTTTCTCATGACCTCATCCATTTTTTATTTTTTTATAACCTTTTGTTTAATATGAAAAATAACTGACTTGATTTAAAAAAATAATCTAAGAAAAGCTTGTCAACTCCCTGACAATCGTGATCGGAACTACAGTTTTGAGATTATCATGCAGAAAAAGTGAAACATCGTTTTGAATGTAATTGAAAACCTATTTCACAGCAGATAATATGTGCTCATCATGAAAACGGAACACCGTTTTGTTAATTATCCAGGCCGTCGCGGCCGATAAATTCTGGAGGTTAATGTGGAAGTCAGACAAAGCATCCACAGCGCGCATGCAAAAACGCTGGATACCCAGGGTCTGCGTGATGAGTTTTTAGTCGAGAAAGTGTTTGTCGCAGATGAATACACCATGGTGTACAGCCACATTGACCGCATCATCGTTGGCGGCATTATGCCAGTTGCCAAAACGGTTTCTGTGGGTGGGGAAGTGGGCAAGCAGCTTGGCGTCAGCTTCTTCCTGGAGCGTCGCGAGTTGGGCGTGATCAACATTGGCGGCCCGGGCACCATTACCGTTGACGGTCAGTGCTATGAGATCGGCCATCGCGATGCGTTGTACGTCGGGAAAGGTGCACAGGAAGTGATATTTGCCAGCGTCGATAGTAACAAACCGGCGAAGTTCTACTACAACTGCGCCCCGGCACATACTACCTACCCAACCAAAAAAGTGACCCCGGCAGACGTTGCTCCGGTCACCCTGGGTGACAACCTCACCAGCAACCGCCGCACCATCAACAAATACTTCGTTCCAGATGTGCTGGAAACCTGCCAGCTCAGCATGGGTCTGACCGAGCTTGAGCCAGGCAACCTGTGGAACACCATGCCGTGCCATACCCACGAGCGCCGCATGGAAGTGTACTTCTACTTCAATATGGAAGAAGACGCCTGTGTATTCCATATGATGGGTCAGCCGCAGGAGACACGCCATATCGTGATGCATAACGAGCAGGCGGTCATCTCTCCAAGCTGGTCTATTCACTCCGGCGTAGGCACGCGTGCCTATACCTTCATCTGGGGCATGGTAGGTGAAAACCAGGTCTTCGATGATATGGACCACGTTGCCGTTAAGGATCTGCGCTAGTCGCGGACAGTTAAGCATAAACTTGCCTGTTCGTTCAGGCGCTGAAAGACTAAGGATAAAAAATGATTCTGGATGCATTTTCTTTGCAAGGTAAAGTTGCGGTTGTGACCGGTTGTGACACTGGCCTCGGTCAGGGCATGGCGTTGGGGCTGGCAGAAGCGGGCTGCGACATCGTGGGGATCAACATCGTTGAGCCGCAGGAGACCATCGAGCGTGTAACCGCGCTGGGCCGTCGTTTCCTGAGCCTGACCGCTGACCTGCGTAAGATCGACGCTATCCCTGAGCTGCTTGACCGTGCGGTTGCGGAATTCGGTAAAATCGACATTCTGGTGAACAACGCCGGTCTGATCCGTCGTGAAGATGCGATCAACTTCAGTGAGCAGGACTGGGATGACGTCATGAACCTGAACATCAAGAGCGTATTCTTCATGTCTCAGGCGGCGGCGAAGCACTTCATCGCGCAGGGCAACGGCGGCAAAATCATTAACATCGCCTCCATGCTCTCCTTCCAGGGCGGCATCCGTGTGCCTTCTTATACCGCTTCCAAGAGCGGCGTTATGGGCGTAACCCGTCTGCTGGCGAACGAATGGGCGCAGCACAACATCAACGTAAACGCCATTGCGCCGGGCTACATGGCCACCAACAACACCCAGCAGCTACGTGCTGACGAAGAGCGTAGCGCAGCTATCCTCGAGCGTATCCCTGCGGGTCGTTGGGGTCTGCCAAGCGATCTGATGGGGCCGGTGGTGTTCCTGGCCTCCAGCGCATCTGACTATATCAATGGCTACACCGTAGCGGTTGATGGCGGCTGGCTGGCGCGTTAATTCCTGCTCAGGTCAAAAAACCTCTGCCCCAGGGCGGAGGTTTTTTTTGACCTGGATAAGCCATTGTCCATATAGCAAAAATATAAAAATCCATAAGCATTTTACGAAAATTGCATGGATCACACATTTAATTTCTATAAATCATTCAGTTAACAAAAATTGAGTAATTTTCAAGCTTGTTTTAAAGTGTAATGTCCATCACAGATCGCACATTGCCAGCTGAAAAATCCATATTTTCACGTTATACGACCTGACACTTCTTCAGGGTTTCTCGTAATTTCGATTAACGTCTTACGCTGTTCAGGCAGGAAAATATGACATCTATAAACGACTCTACCTTTATGCCCCGCGCCCTTCGCGATACCCGAAGGATGAACCTGTTTGTTTCTGTGTCCGCGGCGGTAGCCGGTTTACTGTTTGGGCTGGATATCGGCGTCATTGCCGGTGCGTTACCCTTTATCACCGATCACTTCACGCTCAGCAATCGCCTGCAGGAGTGGGTAGTGAGCAGTATGATGCTGGGCGCAGCCGTAGGGGCGCTATTCAACGGCTGGCTCTCGTTCCGCCTGGGCCGAAAATATAGCCTGATGGTGGGAGCCATTCTGTTTGTGGTCGGCTCATTGGGTTCCGCGTTTGCCACAGGCGTTGAAGCGTTACTGCTTTCTCGCGTGCTGCTGGGTGTGGCCGTGGGGATCGCCTCCTATACCGCCCCCCTTTATCTGTCAGAGATGGCGAGCGAGGACGTGCGCGGCAAAATGATCAGCATGTACCAGCTGATGGTGACCCTCGGAATTGTGCTGGCCTTTCTTTCTGACACCTATTTCAGCTACAGCGGCAACTGGCGCGCCATGCTGGGTGTACTGGCATTACCGGCAATATTGCTGATTGTGCTGGTGATTTTTTTGCCCAACAGTCCACGGTGGCTGGCGCAAAAAGGGCGACACGTCGAGGCGGAAGAAGTGCTGCGGATGCTGCGCGATACCTCTGAGAAAGCGCGTGAAGAGCTGAACGAGATCCGCGAAAGCCTCAAGCTTAAACAGGGGGGCTGGTCGTTGTTCAGAGTCAACCGCAACGTGCGCCGTGCGGTATTTCTCGGCATGCTGCTGCAGGCGATGCAGCAGTTTACCGGCATGAACATCATCATGTATTACGCGCCACGTATTTTTAAAATGGCCGGATTCACCACCACCGAGCAGCAGATGATCGCCACGCTGGTGGTGGGGCTGACCTTTATGTTTGCCACCTTTATTGCAGTATTTACCGTCGATAAAGCGGGCCGTAAGCCTGCCCTTAAAATTGGTTTCAGCGTGATGGCGCTGGGGACGCTGATTCTGGGCTATTGTCTGATGCAGTTTGATAACGGTACGGCGTCCAGCGGCTTATCCTGGTTGTCCGTGGGTATGACGATGATGTGCATCGCCGGTTACGCGATGAGTGCCGCGCCGGTGGTGTGGATCCTCTGCTCAGAAATTCAGCCCCTGAAATGCCGCGACTTTGGGATCACCTGTTCCACCACCACTAACTGGGTGTCGAACATGATCATTGGCGCCACCTTCCTGACTCTGCTGGATGCGATCGGCGCGGCGGGAACCTTCTGGCTTTATACGGTGCTGAACGTGGCATTTATTGGCATCACCTTCTGGCTGGTTCCGGAAACGAAAGGCGTCACCCTGGAACACATTGAGCGCAAGCTGATGACAGGGGAGAAGTTACGGAATATCGGGGTATAACAGATTGCCCGGCGGCGCTTGCCGGGCATGGGGTTTTGTAGGCCGGGTAAGGCGTAGCCGCCACCCGGCTTTTTTACACCCGGGCGAGGTACAGCGCTGGCATCCCTTCTTCGTCGGAGGTATAGAGCACCCACTGATTATCCGGTGAAAACGACGGATGCGGATGGGTCACCTGGCGGTCGCCGTCGAGCACTTTCCAGCTGGTGTTGTGCTGGCAGATGGCGGTTTGCGTGCCTTTGGCAATATCGAACACCCAGATAAAGGGATCGTTCAGGCTGATATTGCCGGTGTTGTGTGGCGCGCCGTCGCCGACGATCAGCGACCCGTCGTGGTTACTCATCAGATGGGAGCAGGGCGGGATCGCCATCAGCTGGCGATTTTCCAGGGTGGCGGGATCGGCGCTGAACAGATAGCGCTGAGGATCGTTCTCCTTGTGCGCCACGTAATAGAGCGCGGAGCCGTCAGGCACCCAGAACTCGTGGGTAAAACTCTCCCCCTCAGCATGCTGGCGCACCTTGCGCAGATTGCTGCCATCCTCGTTAATCAGCCACATGCGGGCGTCGATCGCATCCCGTGGCCCTTCGTGACAAAACGCCACGGTATTATCGTCAAAAGGACGGTAGATCGGGTGTCCGAGCCAGCGCTTTTCCTGCAAAATCACGCGGCGTTCGCCGGTTTGCAGGTCGATATTGATCAGGCGGCATTCCGGGTGGGTAAAGTAAAACGCGCGGAATTTGCTCCAGTCGGTGAGCGGCTGCCAGTCGCTTTTTTTAATCTCGATACCTACCAGCTTCGTGCAGTCCGAGTTTGCCACCCAGGTACCGTAGGCCACCCAGTCGTCATCGACCTCATAGACCACATACTCCTCCAGACTCCCGAGGTCGACGCGCCGCAGTTCGCGGCTGTTTTTCACATACCACAGCGAGCGATCGTCCGTGGAGAGGAAGCCGCCAAAGGTGTTATCTCCCGCGCCCTCGGTAAGCTGGATCGCCTGCTGCTGCGCAATGTCCAGCAGATAGTAGTTCCAGTGGCCCTCAAAGGCGCCGCCAAAGATGAGCTTGCTGCCATCACGGATAAAACATTTTTGATAGAAGTAGTTACGGTGACAGATGATGTGCGGGGGCGTCAGGCGGATCACCTCGTGTCCGGTTTCACTGTCCTGACGAGGTCGAAAACGCAGGGGAATGATTTTTCCTTTCATAGTATGTTCCTTCAGATAAAAAAATACCCCACCGCATAACGGTAGGGTATTGATAACGTATGGGAATTAGCGCATTGCGCGTTTCAGGATACGTTCAGCCTGACGCTGGAAGTCAGCGGCTGTCTCTTCAACGGTTTTCTGGCCATAGTCGATGTACTGCAGCGAGGTACCGAACTGTGCCACGATCTGCGGGTCATCAAAGTATGGCGACACAGAGAGTTTCGCTGGCAGAGACTGCGCCAGACGCAGACCCGCAACCGCCGGATCGTCCTCTTTGATAGCGCCGTTTTCGGTCAGGTATTTCACCGCCACTTTGCTCAGCGGTACGCCACGCTCCAGGCCCAGCGTCTCAACACCTTCTTTGCTGTTCAGCAGGAAGTTGATCACTTTCGCGGCCGCTTCCGGGTTCTTGGTCGATTTACCGATAGAGAGCATCTGTGCTGGCTTGAAGAACAGACCCGCATCGGTTGCACCCGGCAGCATTGGGTAGCTGCCCAGCTCCAGCTTCGCTGGTGGCTTCAGGTTGTCGGAATATTTTTTGATGGTAGAGTTCCACATATAGGTGCCGCCCCATTCACCCTCGATCCACGGCTTCATCTCATACATGTTGCTCTTACCGAACGACGCATAGTACTTGGTGTCCGGCATGACATGGCTGTCGATCAGCTTTTTATAGGTCTGGAAGAACTCAACCCACTGCTCTTTGGTGTAGGAGAATTTTTTCGCCTTCTCGTCCACCGCCGGGATGTTGTACTTCTGGATCATGTAGGAGTTCAGCAGCGCCAGGGTATCCTGGTGCTCGAGAATAACCGGGTAGTACTGTTTACCCAGTTTGCTCTCGAAGGCTTTACCCGCCGCCATCAGCTCATCCCAGGTTTTCGGGTATTCGACGCCCGCTTTTTTCCAGGTTTCATCGTTGAAGTAGAAGACGCGCGCGGTCACGGAGATCGGAATACCGTTCAGCTTGCCGTTGACCGTGGTCGACTGCAGCTCTTTTGGATCGAACTGGGACAGATCGATCACATCTTTCATTTTGTTCAGGTCGTAGAAGCCGTCGCCGGTTTTAGAGAAGATCGGCAGCCAGTTCCAGTTAGTCTGCATCACGTCCGGCTCGGTGCCGCCCGCAATCTGCGTGGTCAGACGCGAGAGGTGACCATCCCAGCCGGTGTATTCCGACTTCACGTTAATATCCGGGTGCTGTTTGTGGAACTCTTCCAGGGCTTTCAGCGTGACCTGGTGACGGCCATTGCCGCCCCACCAGGACATACGCAGATCGGTGCTGTCCGCAGCAAAAGTGGGTAGGGCACTCATTCCAAAGGTAGCGGAGATAACGGCGCTTAAAAGCACTTTTTTCATTTTTATAACTCCATTAAAGAGAGATGTTCTGTTCAGTTTTTGCGTCAAAAATATGACACTTATTCATATCAAACTTAAAGTAAACCTTACGGTGAAGGCCCTTGTTGATCATGGGTTTAGCTTCATCGGAAGGAATTCGGGCTGTCAGTTCGTACTCGCCAACTTTCAGGTAAACAAAGAATTCATGGCCCATATTTTCGGCGCGGACCATCTCACCGGTGCAGCAACCTTCAGCGAACGGCTCATCGGAGATAGAGACAAAATCAGGGCGAATGCCGTAGAAAATCTCCTTATCCGCGTGACCGGCCACTTTCTCTTTCAGCTCTGGGCTTAACGGCATGGTCTGGTTGCCGATGGTCAGGGAGAGTTGACCCTCCTGTTGCACCAGCTTGCTGGCGCGGATGTTCATCTCCGGTGAGCCGATAAAGCCCGCGACGAACATGTTTTTCGGTTTGTGATACAGGTTGTCCGGGGTATCTACCTGCATGATGTGGCCGAGCTTCATCACGCAGATGCGGTCGCCCATGGTCATCGCTTCGGTCTGGTCGTGCGTCACGTAGACGGTGGTCGCCGGTTTGCCGGAGGCCTTCAGCTGCTTGTGCAGATCCGAAATACGGATACGCATCGAGGCACGCAGTTTGGCGTCGAGGTTGGAGAGCGGTTCGTCGAACAGGAACACGTCTGGCTTTTTCACAATCGCGCGGCCGACGGCCACACGCTGCGCCTGACCGCCCGAAAGCTGACGCGGCAGGCGGTCGAGCAGCTCTTCCAGCTCAAGGATTTTTGCCGCTTCGTTCACCTGGGCCTCAATCTGCGCTTTAGGCAGCTTGCTCAGCTTCAGGCCGAAGGCGAGGTTTTCCCGCACGGTCATGTGTGGGTAGAGCGCATAGTTCTGGAACACCATCGCAATCCCGCGCTCTTTTGGCGCGAGGTTGTTAACGATTTTATCGCCGATACGCACTTCACCGCCGCTGATGGTCTCCAGACCGGCCAGCATACGCAGGGTAGTGGACTTCGCGCAGCCGGAAGGGCCGACGATGACCATGAACTCACCTTCAGCGATTGAAAGGTCGATAGCATGTACCGCTTTGAAGCCGTTGGAGTAGACCTTTTCCAGTTTGTTGAAAATAACTTCAGCCATGATATTTCCCTCTTAACCTTTAATTCCGCTGCTGGTTACGCCCTGTACGAAGTAGCGCTGTGCCAGGAAGAAGACAATGATGGATGGCAGGATGGAGATGCTCGCCATTGCCAGAATTTCGTTCCACGGCGCCCCTTCGGTGACGTCAATGGACATTTTCAGAGCCAGTGCAATCGGGTATTTATCCACGCTGTAGACATAAATCAGCGGCCCGATAAAGTCGTTCATTGACCACATGAACTGGAACAGTGCCACGGAGATAATGGCCGGCTTCAGGATTGGCACCACCACGTACCAGAGCACCTGAATGGAGTTACAGCCGTCAATCTGCGCGGCCTCTTCCATGTCACGCGGTACGCCGCGCAGGAACTGGATCAGCATGAAGACGAAGAACCCTTGCGTGGCGAAGGCCAGCGGCAGGTAGAGCGGCATATAGCTGTTCAGCATGCCCATTTCACGGAACATCAGGTACTGCGGGATCAACAGTACGGTGCTTGGCAGCAACATGGTGGTAATCAGCGTCGCGAACCAGAACTTCTTCCACGGGATCTCGAAGCGGGCAAAGCCGTACGCCACGATGGTGGAGGAGATAATGGTCAGGATCACTTTCGGGATTACATACTTAAAGGTGTTCAGCATGTAATGGCCGAAGTTGTACTCGGTACCGGTTTTCCAGCCGTTTACAAAGCCGTCCCAGGTGGCGTGTGCGGGCCACAGACTGAGGGTGGTGAAGATCTCGTGGTTCGGTTTGAACGACGCCGAGAACATCCACACCAGCGGATAGAGCATCAGCAGGCCAACAAACAGCAGGATCACATAGCGAATGGTGGCGCTAATTTTTTCACGACGCTGAGTACGCGCCACTTCACGCTCTGCGATGCTTCTCGCCGTGGAGAGTTGTTGAATATCAGCCATTTTTGCCTCCTTTATCGGCGGAGTAGAAGACCCAGTATTTCGAAGACTTAAAGGCGATAGCGGCAAAGACAGCGACCACCAGGAACAGGATCCAGGCCAGCGCAGCGCCGTAACCCATGTCAAAGTACTTAAATGCGGTATCGTAGATGTAGAGTGAGAACAGGTAGGTGGAGTAGGTTGGTCCACCGCCGGTAATAACATACGGACCGGTAAATTCCTGGAACGCCTGGGTGGTCTGCATGATGAAGTTGAAGAAGATAACCGGCGTGATCAGCGGCACGGTCACTTTCATGAACATCTGCCATTTGGAGGCACCGTCAATCATCGCGGCTTCGTACTGCGACTGCGGCACGTTCTGCAGGGCAGCCAGGAAGATCACCATGGCAGAGCCGAACTGCCAGACACGCAGCAGGGTCACGGACATCAGCGCCAGAGACGGTTCGCCCAGCCAGTTCACCGGGTCAAAACCAAAGACGCCAATGAAGCTGTTCAGCAGGCCATCAATCGCGAACAGCGCACGCCACAGAACGGCAATCGCAACGGAGCTGCCGAGAATAGACGGAATATAATAAGCGGTACGGAAGAAGCCGATGCCGCGCAGTTTAAAGTTCAGAACAAACGCAATACCCAGCGCAAAGGCCAGCTTTAACGGGATAGTCAAAAATACGTAGGCAAAGGTCACGCCCATGGATTTCCAGAAGAGGGTATCTTCCGTAAACATGTAGCGATAGTTTTCTACGCCGTTAAATACGGGCGGGCTCATCAAATCGTACTCAGTAAAACTGAGGAAGAAAGATGAGACAAAGGGGAAGGCAGTGAAGAGTATCAACCCAATTATGTAGGGTGATATCCAGGCTAGCCCCAGCATCTTGTTTTCATTCATACATACCTACCTGGTAATTAATGGTTTAAAACGGAATCTGCCCGGCTCTGCCCGCTTAACAGCAAGCGAACAGCGGAATGCGTCTGGTGCGAAATTTCACGGCGGTATCTCCTTTTACCTGTTTGTGAGTGCCGGTAATGCCGGGCCTGTCCTGCCCGCTAAGCAATTTTTTAAAACTTATGAACCACCGTTTTCAATTTGTAAAACGTCGTTTTAATTTATTTTATTGTGATTTAAATCCACGTCATTCGATAAATAGTGGAAATGTGATCAAGGTCGAAACAGCGTTTCAATAAGGTGAGATGGGTGGCATTTTTATCGGTAGGCGCGAAAAAATGAGGGTAAAGGATCGGCTAAACGGAAGACTTTACTCAGCTATTCTGGGAATTATTGATGGCAGATACAAACTACTAATATTTGTAGCAAAAATGTAACGCAGGCCTGAAGGTAGCGAGGATATAATTAACTTGTTGAATGATTTTTCGCGAAAATAAAGCGAATTGCACTTAAGCAAAAAAAGGCGATGCCCGCGCATCGCCTTATTACTTTATTTGAGGAAGTCTTCACGAACCGGCGTGAAGGTATCCAGCAGCGTACCCGGTTTCAGGCAAACGCAGCCGTGCATAATATGCGGCTGTTTATAAAGGGTATCCCCGGCGGTCACCACATGCTTTTCTTCGCCGATGGTAAATTCGAACTCACCGGATAAAACATAAGTCAGCTGCTCGTGGGGATGGTTATGCATTGGGCCAACGGCGCCTTGCTCAAAATTGACCTCTACCGCCATCATTTTGCCATCGTGCGCCAGAATACGGCGCGTCACGCCATTACCCAGATCTTCAAGCTGTGTCTCTTTGTGGAAAATAAACATGCTCATGTCCTGTTATATAGTGAAACATCGTTTCATTTAATTTATCCCAGAGCCAGCTAAAAGGAAATGTTGAACCAGAGAACTGGAAACTCGATCACAAGTTTGCTTCACTGGTTGAAACCGGAAAGGAGAGCAAGATGAAAACCATTGGCCTGTTAGGAGGAATGAGCTGGGAGTCTACCATTCCCTATTATCGTCTGATCAACGAAGGGGTAAAACAGCGCCTGGGGGGATTACACTCGGCCAGCCTGCTGCTGCACAGCGTTGATTTTCATGAAATCGAAGCCTGCCAGTCCAGCGGCGACTGGGAAAAGGCGGGAGAGATCCTGGCAGAGGCAGCACTGGGCTTGCAGGGTGCCGGGGCGCAGGCCATTTTGCTCTGCACCAACACCATGCACAAAGTCGCTGAGCAGATTGAAACCCGCTGTTCCCTGCCGTTTCTGCATATCGCCGATGCTACCGGGCGGGCGATTACCGCGGCGGGCATGAACCGCGTGGCGCTGCTGGGTACGCGCTATACCATGGAGCAGGATTTTTACCGCGGGCGGCTGACGGCGCAGTACGGTATCGAGAGCCTGATCCCGGACGAGGCGGACCGGGCCCGGATCAATCAGATCATCTTTGAAGAGCTGTGTCTCGGCACCTTTAGCGAGGCGTCGCGCCAGTACTACCTGAGTGTGATCCGCAAGCTCGCCGATCGCGGGGCGCAGGGGGTGATCTTTGGCTGCACCGAGATTGGCCTGCTGATCCCGGCGGATAATAGCCCGATCCCGGTGTTTGATACCGCCGCGATCCACGCCGCCGATGCGGTGGAATTTATCCTTTCGTAACGGGCGAGGCTAAAAGCTCTTCCAGCGGGTCGGTGATCGCCGCCAGCCCCTGTTGCAGATGCGCGCTGAAAGCGTCCACCAGCGCCGAGGCCGGGCGGTGCAGCGGGCGGATCAGGCTCACCGTAAACGGCACCGAGAGACTGAAGCGGCGAATAACAATCCCGCTGTCGGCATAATCCAGCGCCGTCAGCGGATTGACCACCGAAATCCCCACCCCCGCGCGCACCATCGCACAGATGGAGGCCGCGCTGTGCGTCTCCACCACCATGCGTCGCTTCACCTGATGCTCGGCAAAAAGCTGGTCCAACAGCTGTCGGTAACTGTCGGTGCGCGACAGGCTGATGTAGTTCTGCCCCTGGAAATCACCCGGCGTCAGCACCGCTTTTGCACCAAGGGGATGGCTGGCGGGCAGGACGCACACCTCATCTAATGACAGCAGCTCGTGACGCGCGGTGCCCGCTGGGGTGGCGAGGGTTTCGGTCAGACCAAGATCGTGGCGCTGAGCCGAGAGCCACTCCTCCAGCAGGGGCGACTCCTGGGGCACGATGGTCAGGTTCACGTCCGGGTAGCGGGCAAGAAACGGCTGTAGCAGGGCGGGTAAAAATGATTGGGAGAAGACCGGCAGGCAGACGACGGAGAGCTCGCCCTGGCGAAACTCGCGCAGGCTGTCGGCGGCGCTGACGATGCGGTCCAGCCCGTACCAGGATCGCTGCACCTCTTCGAAAAGCCGCAGCCCCTGCACCGTAGGGTGTAGCCGCCCGCGGGTGCGCTCGAACAGCGTCAGGCCGATCACCTTCTCGAAGCGCGCCAGCTCGCGGCTCACCGTCGGCTGCGAGGTGTGCAGCAGACGCGCGGCTTCGGTCAGGTTCCCGGCGGTCATCACCGCGTGGAAAATCTCAATATGGCGTAAATTCACAGCGGGCATGGCAGCAACCTGGTTGAAAATAATCCATATCATTTTTGCATAGAGTGGCGATAAAACGATATTTTTTATTCTCTTCGCGCTGTGGCGTAATCAATGAAAATCGATTTTCCGGAGAGCACCATGCCACGCCCGCTGAACAACACCGATACCGATCTCAATGCCGACAATTTGCTGCGCCTGCCCGCCGAGTTTGGCTGCCCTGTCTGGGTCTACGACGCGCAGATCATTCGCGACAAAATTGCCGCCCTGCATCAGTTCGACGTGGTGCGCTTTGCCCAGAAAGCCTGCTCCAACATCCATATTCTGCGCCTGATGCGCGAGCAGGGCGTCAAGGTCGACTCCGTGTCGCTGGGTGAAATCGAGCGTGCGCTGGCGGCGGGCTACGATCCGAAGATCGACAGCGATGCGATTGTCTTTACCGCTGATCTGATCGACAGCGCCACGCTTGCCCGGGTGCATGAGCTGCAGATCCCGGTCAATGCCGGTTCCGTGGACATGCTGGAGCAGCTCGGTCAGGTGTCGCCGGGCCACCGCGTCTGGCTGCGGGTTAACCCGGGCTTTGGTCACGGCCACAGCCAGAAGACCAACACCGGCGGCGAAAACAGCAAACATGGCATCTGGTACAGCGATCTCCCTGCGGCACTGACCGTACTGCAACGCTATAACCTGAAGCTGGTGGGCATTCATATGCATATCGGCTCCGGCGTGGACTACGGCCATCTCGAGCAGGTGTGCGGCGCCATGGTGCGCCAGGTGATTGAGTTTGGTCAGAATCTGGAGGCGATCTCTGCGGGCGGCGGGCTGTCGATCCCCTATCGCGAAGGGGAAGAGGCGATCGATACCGATCACTACTACGGCCTCTGGAATGGCGCGCGGGATAAAATCGCCGCGCATCTGGGCCACGCGGTAAAACTTGAGATCGAGCCGGGGCGTTTCCTTGTCGCCGAGTCGGGCGTTCTGGTGTCGCAGGTGCGCAGCGTGAAGGCGATGGGTAGCCGTCATTTCGTACTGATTGACGCAGGCTTCAACGATCTGATGCGCCCGGCCATGTACGGCAGCTATCATCACATTTCGGCGCTGGCTGCCGATGGCCGCGACTTATCTCAGGCCAATCTCGTGGAGACGGTGGTGGCCGGGCCGCTGTGCGAATCCGGAGATGTGTTTACCCAGTTGGAGGGCGGAAAAGTGGAAACCCGCGCGCTGCCGCCGGTCGTGCCGGGGGATTATCTGGTGCTGCACGATACCGGCGCATACGGCGCGTCTATGTCATCTAACTACAACAGCCGCCCGCTGCTGCCGGAAGTGCTGTTCGATAAGGGCGCGGCGCGCCTGATCCGCCGCCGCCAGACCATTCAGGAACTGCTCGCCCTCGAACTGTTCTGATCGCACCAGGGTCCCGTCGCCACCGAATCGCGTAACACCAGCGTGCCGGTGAAGGGCGGGATCGCTTCGATCGGCTCGTTTTTGACCAGCCGGATGGCCTGATCGATAGCGGTAGTGATCATGTTGTCGATGGGCAGGTAGACGGTAGAAAGCCCCGGCTCCAGCCACTTCGCACACGGTGCGTCATCGAAGCCGAACAACGACACATCCTCTGGAATGCGCAGCCCGGCCTGGTGCAGCGCCTTCGACGAGCCCAGCGCCATATCGTCGTTACAGGCAAACAGGGCGCTGAACACCACCTTCTCATTCAGCAGCTCCTGACACAGCTCGTATCCGCGCGTCATCCCCGAATCGCCATACTTCACCCGGCTCTCATCCCAGGGAATACGGTGCTTCTCAAGCGCCTTGCGATAGCCCGTAAGCCGCGCCTTGCCGGTAGGGGTGTGGATCGGCACGGTTATGCAGGCGATCTCCCGGTGCCCCTGGCTTATCAGGTACTCCACCGCGTTGAAGGCCGCCTCCTGCTGCTCGAAGAAAACGCAGCGCTCCCGCGCCTGGCTGACGTCACGGTTGATTACAATAAGCGGCATCTGCACGCTGTTGATGAGCTTCATGATCGCTTTTTCGCTCATGTAGCGGGTGTAGAGCACGATGGCATCGCACTGGCGATCGGCCAGCATCTGCACCGCTTCCTCTTCCCGCTCCGGGGTGTCGTGACCGTCGGTGACAATCAGCTGCTTCCCGTGCGTTTCGGTCTGTCTTGAGGCCTGTTGCAGCAGACGACCAAAGTAAAAACCGTCAAAGGTTGAGACCACCAGACCAATGCTGTTGCTGGTCCGGTTCGCCAGCGATCGCGCCAGGAAATTGGGGCGATAGCCCAGCTCTTCCATCGCGTTAAAAACCTGCTGACGGGTGCTCTCTTTTACCTGACCTGTGCCGTTCAGTACGCGCGACACGGTGGCTTTCGACACGCCCGCACGCAGTGAGACATCCAGCATTGTTGCCATTCGTTATTCCTGCTTCCACGTTATGCACGGAAGTTTATCACAGACGTTCAGGGGCATAAGCCGGGCGGGAGGGTGAAACCCCCACCACGATCACGCTTTCTGGCAACAGATGAGGGAGTAACGACAAGTGGCATACCAAAGTGGTGATAATTCATACTCCGGGATACCTCTGGCGGCGTTGGGAGCTTAATCACAGAACAAATCTTCACCAGAAGCTATTTTTGGTATGCCAATAGAAGCCGGCTGAACACCTAAATCCCAATAAAGGCCCTTTTACTGAGGTATTACCCCATGGCATTACAGGAAAAACTGATCAACTCTCTGGGCAGTTTCGCCACGAAGTTCAACAGTTATCGCTATATCATGGCGATAAAGTCCGCCTTCATCACCCTGATGCCGGTCATCATTGTTGGCGCATTTTCGGTGCTGATATCCAACATGGTGCTGGATCCGAAAAACGGCTTAGCCAGCTTTCAGTCGCTTTCGTTTCTCGCCACGCTGAAACCGATCACCAGCGCCCTGAACTACGCCACGCTCAACTTCCTCAATATCGGGGCCGTGTTCCTGATCGGCATTGAGCTGGGGCGCATCAACGGTATTAAGTCGTTGTTCCCGGGGCTGCTGGCGGTGATCTGCTTTATCTGCGTCACTCCGACTACCGTTGAGATGATGGTCGATGGCGAAATGCACATGGTAAAAGATGTGCTCCTGCGCCAGTTCTCGGATACCCGTAGCCTCTTCCTCGGCATGTTTATCGCCATCCTGTCGGTGAAGATCTACTGCTGGCTGGAGGGGCGTCCGGGATTGAAAATCAGGATGCCGGACACCGTGCCGCCAAACGTCTCGGCCTCGTTCTCGGCCCTGATCCCGGCGATCATCACCACCACCACCATCGCCACCTTCGGCTTTGTCTTCCATCAGCTCACCGGCATGTACCTCTACGATGCGGTATACCAGGTGGTGCAACAGCCGCTTGAGCGGGTGGTGCAAAGCCTGCCGGGGATCCTGCTGTTGATGTTCGTGGCCCAGCTCTTCTGGGTGATAGGGATCCACGGCAATCAGATGATCAAGCCGATCCGCGAGCCGCTGCTGCTGGGGGCGATCACCGTCAACATGAGCGCCTTTGAGCAGGGCAAAGAGATCCCGAACATCATCACCATGCCGTTCTGGGATGTCTATATGAGCATCGGCGGCTCGGGTCTGACCATCGGTCTGCTCATCGCCGTGATGATCGGCACCAAACGCAAAGAGATGAAGGAGATCGCCAAGCTCTCCATCGGCCCGGGGATCTTTAATATCAACGAGCCGGTGATCTTCGGTATGCCAATCATGCTCAACCCGATTCTGGCGATCCCGTTCATCATCACCCCGCTGGTAACCGGCACCATCGGCTACTTCGCCACCGTCACTGGTTTTGCCGGCAAAGCGGTCGTGATGGTGCCCTGGACTACGCCGCCGCTGATCAACGCCTGGCTCTCTACCGCCGGGTCGATGGGCGCGGTCGTAACCCAACTGGTCTGTATTATCACCGCCGTGCTGATCTATCTGCCGTTTGTGAAGATCGCCTCACGCCGGGCAGAGCAGGCCGCGCAACAGGCCGCGAACCAGGAGGCGACGAATAACGCATGAGCATTAAACAGATGACTATCCCCGAGGGGTTTATCCTTGGGGCCGCGGCCTCCGCCTGGCAAACCGAGGGCTGGAGCGGCAAAAAAGCCGGGCAGGATTCCTGGATCGATCTCTGGTACAAAAACGATCGTCAGGTGTGGCACAACGGCTACGGCCC
This sequence comes from Leclercia sp. UBA5076, assembly GCF_002416465.1. Taxonomy (NCBI): domain Bacteria; kingdom Pseudomonadati; phylum Pseudomonadota; class Gammaproteobacteria; order Enterobacterales; family Enterobacteriaceae; genus Leclercia; species Leclercia sp. UBA5076. The sequence goes on along the minus strand of NZ_DIAO01000013.1, from coordinate 124,635 downwards.
GGCGGTGGCGACCGACTTTATTAACCGCTTCCGGGAAGATGTGGCGCTCATGAAGCAGGCCGGACTGACCCACTACCGCACCTCCATCAACTGGTCGCGTTTTCTCACCGACTATGAAAATGCCACAGTGGACGAGGAGTACGCCGCCTGGTACGACGCCCTGTTCGCCGAGATGCATCGTCAGGGCATTGAGCCGATGATCTGCCTCGAACACTACGAGCTGCCGGGTACGTTGCTGGAAACCTACGGCGGCTGGGCGTCGAAGCATGTGGTCGAGCTGTTCACCCGCTATGCTGAAAAGGTCTTTGCCCGCTATCACCACGTGGTGAAGCGCTGGTTTACCTTCAACGAGCCGATAGTGGTGCAGACCCGGGTATACCTCGACGCCCTGCGCTGGCCCTATGAGCAGAACACCCATACCTGGATGCAGTGGAACCACCACAAAGTGCTGGCGACGGCGAAGGTGGTGAAGCTGTTCCGCGAAAAAGGCTACAGCGGCAGCGTAGGCTGTATCCTCAACCCGGAAGTGACTTATCCCCGCTCCCGGGCCGCCCACGACATCAAGGCCGCGGAGATCTACGATCTGTTCTACAACCGGGTATTCCTCGATCCGCTGGTGCATGGGCGTTATCCCCAGGAACTCTTCACCCTGCTGGAAAAACACCAGGTGCGGTGGGAGTACAGCGACGACGAACTGGCTCTTATTGCGGAGAACACCGTCGATGAGCTGGGGATCAATCTCTATTACCCGCACCGGGTGAAGGCGCCGTCCCGGGCCTGGCATCCCGAGACGCCGTTCCATCCGGCATACTACTACGAGCCGTTTGACCTGCCGGGGCGAAGGATGAACCCCTCCCGCGGCTGGGAGATCGCCCCGCGCATCATCTACGACATGGCGATGCGCATCAAAAACGACTACCGCAATATCGACTGGTTCGTGGCCGAAAGCGGGATGGGGGTGGAAAACGAAGGCCAGTACCGTAACCGCGATGGCATCATCGAGGACAGCTACCGCATCAACTTCATCAGCGAGCACCTTTATTACACGCTGCTGGCGCGGGAGGAGGGAGCCAACTGCCACGGCTACATGCTGTGGGCCTTCACCGATAACGTCTCGCCGATGAACGCCTTTAAGAACCGCTACGGCCTGATTGAGATCGATCTGGCGGACAACCGCGCCCGACGCCCAAAAAAATCGGCCAGCTGGTTCCGGCAACTGCGCGATAAGCGCGTGCTGACCCTGACCATTGATGATGAATGGAAGTAGGCGAAGAGTGCGACGCTTCTGGTAACATAGGGCACAAACTGGCCGGGAAGCTGCCCGGCCCGCGCATTAACTCTCAGTACAGGTGATAACGTGGATAAGGCTGTCGTCCCGGCGGAAAAGAAGCAGTACCAGGAGATTGGCGAGGATTTACGCGCCCAGATCGTCCAGGGGCACTATCCCGTGGGCTCACGTCTGCCGCCGGAGCGCAACATTGCGGAAACCTACGGCGTCAGCCGTACCATCGTGCGGGAGGCGCTGCTGATGCTGGAGCTACAGGGCACCGTGGATATTCGTCAGGGTTCCGGCGTCTACGTGATGCGCATTCCTGAAGAGCATGAGAACGAGGAAGAGCGCTTCTTTCACAGCGACGTCGGCCCGTTCGAGATTTTGCAGGCGCGCCAGCTGCTTGAGAGTAACATTGCCGCCTTTGCTGCGAAGATGGCGACCCGGGCGGACATCGATAACCTGCGCCGCATCATCGAGCAAGAGCAGCGGGCGATCGCCGCCAACGATAACAGCCAGGACAACAACAAGATGTTCCATCTGGTGCTGGCGGGGGCAACGCAGAATCAGATGCTGCTGGCCACCGTCGAAAGCATCTGGCATCACATGGACAGTAGCCCGCTCTGGCAACAGTTCAACGCCCATATCGCCAGTCGGGTGTATCGCCTGAAGTGGCTGGGCGACAGACAAACCATCCTCGCCGCCCTGCGCCGTCGCGACGTCATGGGCGCCTGGCAGGCCATGTTTCAGCATCTGGAAAATGTCAAAAAGAGCCTGCTGGAACTCTCCGACGAGGATGCCCCGGACTTTGACGGCTATCTGTTTGATTCGGTTTCCCTTTTTCAGGGGAAACTGATGTGATTATTCAACCGCTGTACGCGGCTCCGCAACATGCGGAGCAGGTGATTGACTGGCTGTGGCAGGCCTTTGGCGACGGTGTGCCTCGGACGTTTTTTACAAGCGTCGTGACCCACAGCCAGACCCCCGGCGCGCTGCCGCTCACCTTTATTGCTACCGAAGGGAAACGCCTGCTCGGCACGGTGGGGTTATGGCGCTGCGACCTGATTACCCGTCAGGATCTCCATCCCTGGCTGGCGGCGCTGTATGTGGACGACGCGGCGCGCGGACAGGGACTGGCGGGGAAATTACAGCAGCATGTTCAGCGCTACGCCGCAGAGAGCGGCTTTAGCGAACTGCATCTCTGGTCTGCCTGCCGCGATTTTTATGAGCGCTACGGCTGGCACTATATCGGCGACGGACTGGAATACCCGGACAAAACCGTCCACCTCTACCGCTACTCGCTGGCGGACTCTGCCGGCGGCACAACGGAGTGACGGCGCACCAGCGTCGGGCTAAACAGGTGGGTGATCTCCGGCGGCTGGCGTTTATCCGCCAGTGACAGCGCCAACTCCGCCGCCTGCGTCGCCATGGTGACGATAGGGTAGCGCACCGTGGTCAGGCGCGGTCGCACATAGCGGGAGATCAGAATGTCATCGAAGCCAATCAGCGAAATATCTCCCGGCACGTCAATGCCGTTATCGTTCAGCACCCCCATCGCCCCGGCGGCCATCGAGTCGTTGTAACAGGCGATCGCCGTAAAGTTACGCCCGCGTCCCAGCAGCTCGGTCATCGCCTGCTCGCCGCCGCGCTCGTCAGGTTCACCATAAGTGACCAGGCGATCGTTGCAGGGCAGGTCGTTCTCGCGCAGCGCATCGTAATAACCCTGCAGCCGATCTTCGGCGTCGGAGATGGGGTGGTTGGAGCAAAGATAGCCGATACGGGTATGCCCCTGCTGGATCAGGTGGCGGGTGGCAAGCCAGGCGCCGTAGCGATCGTCCAGCGCCACGCAGCGCTGCTCATAGCCGGGAATAATGCGGTTCACAATCACCATGCCGGGGATCTGCTTCATCAGATGCACCAGCTCCTCATCCGGCAGCTTTTTGGCATGCACCACCAGCGCCGCGCAGCGATGGCGGATCAGCTGCTCAATCGCCTGACGCTCTTTCTGCTCGTTGTGGTAGCCATTGCCGATCAGCAGAAAGTTGCCGGTCTGGTAGGCGACCTGCTCGACAGCTTTGACCATCGCGCCGAAAAAGGGATCGGAGACATCGCCCACCACCAGCCCGACGGTATCGGTGGACTGCTGAGCCAGCGCGCGGGCGTTGGCGTTGGGGTGATAGTTCAGGGATTCCATGGCAGTCAGCACGGCCTGGCGGGAGGTTTCACTGGCTTTTGGGGAGTTGTTTATCACACGTGAAACCGTGGCGACGGAAACACCCGCCAGTCGGGCCACATCCTTTATTGTCGCCATTCTCTACCTTCTTGTTAGGGTAAGCGTTTACACACTCAATAGTGTTGCGGAAAAGTGAGGTGTATTCAAGCGCAGGGCGGTGAGGCAATTCACAAAGGTGAGAAACGCTGGCGGAAACGGTGTAATCGTTACACAGCGAAGCGTGACAGAAGAGGGTGAATTTGAATCTTTGGTTACACTTTGCCTCAGGCTGTTGCGATTGTCTGCTGGCAGGGGTTTGGGCCGCGTTGCTACATTTGAGATCCCAGAGGTATTGATAGGTGAAGTTGACCCCGGGTTAACTGACACGCTTTACACCAGCCTGCGTTCTTACGCAGGTTTTTTTTGCTTGTTGTTCAACATGTAACAGCTATCGATAAAATTCACACCTGGTTGCACTTCGGCTCATTCCCTTGCTTTTTTGCGCTGGTGAAGTGGATTGCCCGGCGCCACAATCAAGATCCCAGAGGTATTGATTGGTGAGAATTCTTAGTACGTACTGCGTACTCATCTCTTGCACCAACCTGCGCAGATGCGCAGGTTTTTTTTTGTCTCTATCCGGTTGTCGCTCCCACCGCACTTCTCGTGTAATCTGCCACAATTTACCGTAACCCGGCTAATTGAAAGGCAAAGGGAGTTGAAATGTTATTTGGGTTTTTCCGCACGCTGTTTCGTATCCTCTTTCGCGTCCGTCTGACTGGCGACACCCAGGCTCTGCACGCAGAACGCGTTATTATTACCCCCAATCATGTCTCTTTTATTGACGGCATTCTGCTGGCGCTGTTTTTACCTGTGCGCCCGGTCTTTGCGGTCTACACCTCCATCAGCCAGCAGTGGTACATGCGCTGGCTGTCGAGCGTGATTGAGTTCGTTCCGCTCGATCCCACCAAACCGATGATGATCAAACATCTGGTGCGACTGATCGTGCAGGGACGCCCGGTGGTGATCTTTCCGGAAGGGCGCATCTCCATCACCGGCTCGCTGATGAAAATTTATGACGGCGCGGGCTTTGTGGCAGCGAAATCGGGCGCCACTGTGGTGCCGGTGCGCATTGAAGGCGCAGAACTCACCTTTTTCAGCCGCCTGAAAGGGCTGGTGAAGCAGCGCCTGTTCCCGCGTATTACCCTGCATCTGCTCCCGCCAACCACCTTGCCGATGCCCGATGCACCCCGCGCCCGCGACCGACGTAAGATCGCCGGGGAGATGCTGCATCAGATCATGATGGAAGCCCGGATGGCGGTGCGTCCGCGTGAAACGCTGTATGAGTCGCTGCTGACGGCGATGTACCGTTATGGCGCGAAGAAAAACTGTATCGATGACATTAATTTTGCGCCTGATACTTATCGCAAGCTGCTGACCAAGACGCTGTTTGTCGGCCGAATTCTTGAGAAATACAGCCAGCAAGGGGAGAAGATTGGCCTGATGCTGCCGAACGCCGGGATCAGCGCGGCGGTGATCTTTGGCGCCGTCTCCCGTGGCCGTGTCCCGGCCATGCTCAACTACACCGCAGGGGTGAAAGGGCTCAGCAGCGCTTTCACCGCCGCGCAGATCAACACCGTCTTCACCTCACGCACGTTTCTTGATAAAGGCAAACTCTGGCATCTGCCGGAGCAGCTTACTCAGGTACGCTGGGTCTTTCTGGAAGATCTTAAGGCGGAAGTCACCCTCGGCGATAAGCTGTGGATCTTTGCTCACCTGCTGATGCCGCACCTGGCGCAGGTAAAACAGCAGCCGGAAGATGCCGCCGTGATCCTCTTTACCTCCGGCTCGGAGGGGAACCCGAAAGGGGTGGTTCATAGCCATAAAAGCCTGCTGGCTAACGTCGAGCAGATAAAGACCATCGCCGACTTTACCGCCCGGGATCGCTTTATGTCGGCGCTGCCGCTGTTTCACTCCTTTGGCCTGACGGTGGGACTGTTTACGCCGCTGCTGACCGGTGCCGAAGTGTTCCTCTACCCGAGCCCGCTGCACTATCGCATCGTACCGGAACTGACCTATGACCGTAACTGTACGGTGATCTTCGGCACCTCGACCTTCCTCGGCAACTACGCCCGCTTTGCCAATCCGTATGATTTCCATCGCGTGCGCTACGTGGTAGCCGGGGCGGAAAAATTGCAGGAGAGCACCCGCCAGCTGTGGCAGGATAAATTTGGCCTGCGCATTCTGGAGGGCTACGGCGTCACCGAGTGCGCGCCGGTGGTCTCTATTAACGTGCCGATGGCGGCCAAACCGGGAACGGTAGGACGCATTCTGCCGGGAATGGATGCCCGTCTGCTTGCTGTGCCGGGCATTGAAGAGGGCGGACGTCTGCAGCTGAAAGGGCCCAACATCATGAACGGCTATCTGCGGGTCGAAAATCCGGGCGTGCTGGAAGCGCCAACGGCGGAAAACGCCAACGGCGAGGTGGAGACCGGCTGGTACGACACCGGCGATATCGTGCGCTTCGATGACCAGGGCTACGTGCAGATCCAGGGGCGGGCGAAGCGCTTCGCCAAAATCGCCGGTGAAATGGTCTCGCTGGAGATGGTGGAGCAGCTGGCGCTGGGGGTATCCCCTGACAAAATGCACGCCACCGCGGTGAAGGCCGACGCCAGTAAAGGTGAAGCCCTGGTGCTCTTTACCACCGACAGCGAGCTGAAACGCGAGCGACTTCTGCAACAGGCGCGCGAACATGGCATCCCTGAGCTGGCCGTGCCGCGTGATATTCGTTATCTCAAGCAACTTCCGGTGCTGGGCAGTGGTAAGCCGGATTTTGTCACCCTGAAAGGCATGGTTGAACAGGCGGAGCCGCATGATGAGTGAGTCAGTACCCACTAACACATCCATCTGGTCGAAAGGGATGATGGCGGTTATCGCCGCCCAGTTTCTCTCTGCCTTTGGTGATAACGCGCTGCTGTTTGCCACTCTGGCGCTGCTCAAATCCCAGTTTTACCCGGACTGGAGCCAGCCGATCCTGCAGATGGTGTTTGTGGGCGCTTACATCATTTTTGCCCCTTTTGTCGGCCAGGTGGCGGACAGCTTCGCCAAAGGGCGGGTGATGATGTTTGCCAACAGCCTGAAACTGCTGGGAGCGGCGAGTATCTGCTTTGGCGTCAATCCGTTTGTAGGCTATACGCTGGTGGGCGTCGGGGCGGCAGCCTACTCCCCGGCTAAATATGGCATTCTCGGTGAACTCACCACCGGCGATAAGCTGGTGAAAGCCAACGGGCTGATGGAGGCCTCCACCATTGCGGCAATCCTGCTGGGCTCGGTAGCCGGCGGTGTGCTGGCAGACTGGCACGTGCTGGCGGCGCTGGGGGTCTGTGCCGTGGTGTATGGCGGGGCGGTGATTGCCAACCTGTTTATCCCGAAACTGCCGGCGGCGCGCCCGGGGCAGTCCTGGCGCTTTACGCCGATGACCGCCAGCTTCTTTAACGCCTGTCGCGTGCTGTGGCGTAACGGCGAAACCCGTTTCTCGCTGATGGGCACCAGCATGTTCTGGGGCGCAGGGGTGACGCTGCGCTTCCTGCTGGTGCTCTGGGTGCCGACGGCGCTGGGCATCACCGATAACGCCACGCCGACCTATCTCAACGCCATGGTAGCGGTGGGGATCGTGCTGGGCGCGGGGGCCGCGGCGAAGCTGGTTACGCTGCAAACCGTTGCCCGCTGCATGCCTGCCGGGGTCCTGATCGGTCTGGTGGTGCTGATCTTCGCCCTGCAACATGCGCTGTTGCCTTCCTATGCGCTGCTCTTCCTGATGGGGATCTGCGGGGGCTTCTTTGTGGTGCCGCTGAACGCGCTGCTCCAGGAGCGCGGGAAGCATACCGTCGGCGCGGGAAATGCCATCGCGGTGCAGAATCTCGGCGAAAACGCCGCCATGCTGCTGATGCTCGGCCTTTACTCGCTGGCGGTGAAGGTGGGCGTACCTGTGGTGGGCATTGGCGTCGGGTTTGGCGGGCTGTTTGCGGTGGCGATAGCGGCGCTGTGGGTGTGGCAGCGTCGGCGGTGATGAGGTGGCGGCTACGAAATCCGCCTTTGTCCTTGTAGTCCCGGCAAGCGAAGCGCCGCAGGGCAACCATGCGGCACCGGAGCGACTTGTCGAATGGCGGCTTCGCCTTACCCGACCTGTGAAACTAAAAAGGCAACTGTCGTTGCCTTTTTGCGTTTATTACGGTGCCGGATAGGTATACACCTGATGCACCGCCTCAATCTCCGCTAACACCTCTTCGCTCAACTCCAGATGGAAGCTTTCGATATTCGTTTTCAGCTGCTCCATGGTGGTCGCGCCCAGCAGGGTGCTGGCCACAAACGGCTGACGGCGCACAAAGGCCAGCGCCATCTGCGCCGGATCGAGCCCGTAACGTCTGGCGATATCGACATAGGCCGCCACCGCTTTTTGCGTCTGCTCGCCGCTGTACCGGGTAAAGCGGCTGAACAGGGTATTACGCGCTCCCGCCGGTTTTGCGCCGTTAAGATACTTACCGGTCAGCGTACCAAAGCCCAGGCAGGAGTACGCCAGCAGCTCAACGCCTTCATACTGGCTCACCTCCGCCAGACCCACTTCGTAGCTGCGGTTCAGCAGGCTGTATGGGTTCTGAATGGTCACGATACGCGGCAGGTCGTGCTTGTCTGCCAGGTGCAGATAACGCATCACGCCGAACGCCGTTTCGTTAGAGACGCCAATGTAGCGGATTTTGCCTGCGCGCTGGCACTCGGTTAACGCTTCCAGGGTTTCCAGCAGCGTGACAACGGGCGCACTGTCGCTCCAGCTATAGCCCAGTTTGCCAAAGCAGTTTGTTGCGCGCTGCGGCCAGTGAACCTGATAGAGATCGAGATAATCGGTCTGCAGACGCGTCAGGCTGGCGTCCAGCGCGGCGCGGATGTTTTTACGATCGAGGACCTGATTCGGGCGAATGCCGCTATCGTTATTGCGGGAGGGACCGCTGACCTTGGAGGCGACAATCAGCTTTTCGCGATTACCGCGCTTTGCCAGCCAGTTGCCGACGTAGGTTTCAGTTAAGCCCTGTGTTTCAGGACGCGGCGGCACCGGGTACATTTCCGCGACATCAATCAGGTTAATGCCCTGGCTGACGGCGTAATCGAGTTGTGCATGGGCATCGGCTTCGCTATTTTGTTCACCAAATGTCATCGTGCCCAACCCCAGTTGGCTTATCTCAAGAGCGCTATGGGGGATACGGTGATAATGCATAGCCGGCTTCCTTATTTGACATGTTATCTGCGTCAGGAAACTCCCGACAAAGGACTATAAACATGACAGAGGGGAAGAGAAAAATCAAAAGGCCAGCAAGCCGCTGACCTTTACTATTATCTTTCTATAATCTGTGAAACTTCGTCGCGGTTAATCTGCATATTGTTACCCTGCTGATCGCGGTAGCTGACCAGCCCGGTATCATCGTCGACTTCGGGTTTGCCGTCGGTCAGAATCATACGACCATCTTTGGTCGCCATGACGTAGTCGCTGCTACAACCAGAAACGGCAAACGCTAAACCAACTGCCGAGATTATCACTGCCCATTTCTTCATTCTTGTTACCTCCGCCTGGCTCGTGTTAGTTATCAGTGTAGTAATAACTCTGCCGTTGTTTTTCTGAAAGTGGTCAATTCTGAAAAAACAGGGAAATATGTGATAAAAAGCAACATTCTGGCTAAAAAGTCAGGTATTCAGAAGAAAGTGACGTGCCAGCAACGCACCCGTGAAGTTTTTTTTCAGATAAAAGCCCCGGGGCAGGGTGAGGATCGGTTCGCCGCGTGCGCCGATGGCTTCGGTGAGCGCTTTACTGTTTGCGGCTTTTGGCCGTAGCTGGAGCACCTCGCCGTGGCGGGCAGTGATGCGCTCAACCTGACCCAGGACGATCATGTCCATCAACTCCTCCCAGTCCAGACGCAGCTGACGATCTTCTTCTTCGTTCGGGCTCCAGATCAGCGGGGCTCCCACGCGACGGGCGGCCAGCGGGATCGCGCGATCCCCCTCAACCGGGATCCACAGTACGCGTTTCAGCTTATGCCGCACGTGACTGCTCTCCCATGTGATCCCCGTATTGCCGGTTAGCGGCGCCACGCAGACAAACGTCGTCTCCAGGGGGCGGCCTGCGCTGTCGATGGGGATGGTCTTGAGCTCTACCCCCAGGGCGGCAAAATCCTGTTCAGGCTTACTGCCCGCGCTGGCACCCAGCCACAGCTCCAGCAGAACGCCTGTCCAGCCTTTATCGCGCTTAAGATCGGGCGGAATGGGCAGGCCTGCCAGGGCAGCGAGTTCACCCAGCGAATAGCCCGCCAGACGCTGCGCTTGTTGCAGTAACACCGCTTCTGTAGCAGGAGGCGAAGAGAGGGGAGCGAGGGGAAGCATGATAATTGCCTTTTGGTTAAAAAATGAACAGTAGTTTTCCACCGCACTGAGAGAGTTTATCTTTTTCTTTTTGCATGTGCCAGGTTAATGATTTATATGTATTTTTATGGCCACTTTCTACTGCGCTGCCGGTCGGTTATCCAGGTTGTCCAAATCTGGTCACTGACAATAAACAGGATCTTACACCCAGTTATCCACAGAAAAATGGGATAACTGGGAATAACCCCCACTACTGTTTCCATTTACAGCCTTGACGCGCGACGAAAATCGAAAATTCAGACAAAATGTGCCTAACTTATTGGCACAATCTGTGGATAAAACCGACGTTGCTCGATCTTTCATCAGCACAACGATCTTTCAGGTGACCTGCATCACACAATGCTGTGCATTTCACAGATAATCTCATTTAACCCAATGAAAAATAGAGAGTTGTAAAAAATGTCAATCTCTGCAATATTCAGAGTGATCTGGGTTGTCCATCGGTAATTCCATACTTCTTCACAACTCTATCCACAGAAAAAGTGTATAAAATTGCCCTTCCGGGCGGTCATCTGTTTATAACTCCGATGATAATTGTGAGTTATTCAAATGTTATTCGGCTCCAGGCCCGAAAGAGAGTGGTTTACCGCCTCACTGGAGTGTGAAACAATCATTTATATATAAGGTTTAGTTTGGGGTAGTCCGGTGATTGATGACGATGGCTACCGCCCGAATGTAGGTATCGTAATTTGTAATCGCCAGGGGCAGGTCATGTGGGCCCGGCGATATGGTCAGCACTCCTGGCAATTTCCCCAAGGGGGGATTAACCCTGGAGAGTCCGCAGAGCAAGCGATGTATCGGGAGCTGTTCGAAGAAGTTGGCTTAAGCCGCAAGGATGTTCGCATTCTGGCTTCGACCCGCAACTGGTTGCGTTACAAGTTACCGAAGCGTTTGGTGCGTTGGGACACAAAGCCGGTATGTATCGGCCAGAAACAGAAATGGTTTCTTCTGCAATTGGTGAGCAGCGATGCGGATATCAATATGCAAACCAGCAGCACGCCTGAGTTTGATGGCTGGCGCTGGGTCAGCTACTGGTATCCCGTTCGGCAGGTCGTGTCGTTTAAGCGCGATGTTTACCGCAGGGTGATGAAAGAGTTCGCAAGTGCCGTAATGATGCTTCAGGAGGTTCCTCCTAAGCCCCAGAGCGCACCTGCCTGGCGACGTAAAAGAGGTTAAGCTACGCACATTATGCTCACCCGCCTGCGCGAAATAGTCGAGAAGGTGGCCAGTGCCCCACGGCTCAACGAGGCGCTGGATATTCTGGTCACTGATATCTGCCTTGCGATGGAAACCGAGGTCTGTTCGGTCTATCTGGCCGACCACGACCGCAGGTGTTACTACCTTATGGCCACGCGCGGATTGAAAAAACCGCGTGGTCGCACCGTTGCGCTGGCGTTTGATGAAGGCGTTGTGGGTCTGGTCGGGCGTCTGGCCGAACCCATCAACCTTGCCGATGCGCAAAAACACCCCAGCTTCAAATATATCCCCTCCGTAAAAGAGGAGCGTTTTCGCGCCTTCCTGGGCGTACCGATCATCCAGCGTCGCCAACTGCTGGGCGTGCTGGTTGTGCAGCAGCGCGAACTGCGTCAGTACGACGAAAGCGAGGAGTCATTCCTCGTTACGCTGGCCACGCAAATGGCGGCTATTCTCTCCCAGTCCCAGCTCGCGGCACTGTTTGGTCAGTACCGGCAGACGCGCATTCGCGCCTTGCCGGCCTCACCCGGTGTCGCGATCGCCGAAGGCTGGATGGACGCCACGCTGCCGCTCATGGAGCAGGTTTACGAAGCCTCCACGCTGGACACCGCCCTTGAGCGCGAACGTCTGACCGGCGCGCTGGAGGAGGCTGCCAACGAGTTTCGCCGCTACAGCAAGCGCTATGCCGCAGGTGCGCAAAAAGAGACGGCGGCGATCTTCGATCTTTATTCACACCTGTTGTCTGATGCCCGGCTGCGTCGGGAGCTGTTTGATGAGGTCGACAGGGGCTCGGTGGCGGAGTGGGCCGTCAAAAAGGTCGTCGAAAAATTCGCCGAACAGTTTGCCGCCCTGACCGATGGCTATCTGAAAGAGCGTGCCGGGGATCTGCGTACCTTAGGTCAGCGTCTGCTGTTCCATCTCGATGATACCATTCAGGCTGCCAATACCTGGCCGCCGCGCTTTGTACTGGTTGCGGATGAGCTTTCCGCCACCACGCTCGCGGAGTTGCCGCAGGACAGACTGGCCGGGATCGTGGTCCGCGACGGCGCCGCCAACTCCCATGCCGCCATTATGGTGCGGGCGCTCGGGATCCCGACCGTAATGGGGGCCGATATTCAGCCCTCTGCGCTGCACCGCCGAACGCTGGTGGTGGACGGTTATCGCGGCGAGCTGCTGGTCGATCCTGAACCGGTGCTGTTGCAGGAATATCAGCGGCTTATCAGCGAAGAGAACGAGCTGAGCCGTCTGGCGGAAGATGACGTCAACCAGCCCGCGGCGCTGAAAAGCGGTGAGCGCATCAAGGTAATGCTCAATGCCGGGTTAAGCCCGGAACATGAAGAGAAGCTCGGCAGCCGTATTGATGGTATTGGTCTCTACCGCACCGAAATCCCGTTCATGCTGCAAAGCGGCTTCCCCTCTGAGGAGGAGCAGGTAGCGCAGTATCAGGGCATGCTGCAGATGTTCAACGACAAGCCGGTGACGCTACGTACGCTGGACGTTGGCGCAGATAAGCAACTGCCCTATATGCCCATCAGCGAAGAGAATCCCTGCCTGGGCTGGCGCGGGATCCGTATTACTCTCGATCAGCCGGAGATCTTTTTGATCCAGGTGCGCGCCATGCTGCGTGCCAATGCGGCGACCGGCAACCTCAGTATTTTGCTGCCGATGGTCACCAGCATTGACGAAATCGACGAAGCCCGACGCCTTATTGAGCGCGCCGGACGCGAAGTCGAAGAGATGATCGGCTACGAAATACCGAAGCCGCGAATTGGCGTGATGCTGGAAGTCCCGTCGATGGTCTTTATGCTCCCGCAGCTGGCCACGCGCGTCGACTTTGTTTCGGTGGGCACCAACGACCTGACCCAGTACATGCTGGCGGTGGATCGCAATAACACCCGGGTGGCGAGCATCTACGACAGCCTGCATCCGGCGATGCTGCGCGCGCTGGCAATGATTGCCCGCGAGGCGGAAGCCAACGGTATTGATCTGCGTTTATGCGGCGAGATGGCGGGCGACTCAATGTGTGTAGCGATCCTGATTGGTCTCGGCTTCCGCCACTTGTCCATGAACGGACGTTCCGTTGCCCGCGTGAAGTATCTGCTGCGTCATATCGACTTTGAAGAGGCTCAGCAGCTGGCGAAACGCAGCCTTGAAGCCCAGCTGGCAACGGAGGTGCGGCATCAGGTGGCGGCCTTTATGGAGCGTCGCGGCATGGGCGGGCTGATCCGCGGCGGACGTTAGGCACCAGGTATCCCTCAGCGTCTGCGCCGGGGGATACAAACCCCTATACACATCTTTTACATCTCTGGCGCAACCTCTACGCTCGCTTGTGCTATGATTCGCAACTTTGGAGCGCAGGGTACTCCTCTGCGCGCTTCTCTACCGCTGTCCACTTTCAGCGGAATAACAACATCTTGTGGTGACAGATGAACAGTGGCTATCTGCATTTTCCGGAGTTTGATCCGGTCATTTTCTCAGTAGGACCCGTCGCGCTGCACTGGTACGGATTGATGTATCTGGTCGGTTTCGTCTTTGCCATGTGGCTGGCTGGCCGTCGCGCCAAACGCCCGGGCAGCGGCTGGACCAAAGACGAAGTGGAAAACCTGCTGTATGCCGGTTTCCTCGGCGTTTTCCTCGGTGGACGTATCGGCTATGTGCTCTTTTACAACTTCCCGGTCTTCCTGAACGATCCGCTCTACCTGTTCCGCGTCTGGGATGGCGGCATGTCCTTCCACGGTGGCCTGATTGGCGTCATTCTGGTGATGGTCATTTTCGCGAAGCGCACCAAACGCAGCTTCTTCCAGGTCTCTGACTTTATTGCCCCGCTGATCCCGTTCGGTCTGGGTGCAGGCCGTCTCGGTAACTTTATCAACGGCGAGTTGTGGGGCCGTGTCGACCCGAGCGTGCCGTTTACCATGCTGTTCCCGCAGTCCCGTGCCGAAGATATGGCCCTGCTGCCGTCGCATCCGGAATGGCAATCGATTTTCGATACCTACGGCGTCCTGCCGCGCCATATGTCGCAGCTGTATGAAATGGCGCTGGAAGGGGTGGTGCTGTTTATCATTCTGAACCTCTTCATCCGTAAACCGCGCCCGACGGGCTCTGTATCTGGCCTGTTCCTGATCGGTTATGGCGCGTTCCGCATTATCGTGGAATTCTTCCGCCAGCCGGATGCGCAGTTTACCGGGACATGGGTCCAGTACATCAGCATGGGGCAGATCCTCTCCATTCCGATGATCGTCGCGGGTATCGCGATGATGGTCTGGGCGTACCGTCGTCCACAGCAACAGGTCTCCTGAGGAATCATGAAACAGTATCTTGAACTGATGCAAAAAGTGCTCGATGAGGGCACGCCAAAAAACGATCGTACCGGCACCGGTACCCTCTCCATTTTTGGGCACCAGATGCGCTTCAACCTGCAGGAAGGCTTTCCGCTGGTGACAACCAAGCGCTGCCACTTACGCTCAATTATTCACGAGCTGCTCTGGTTCCTGCAGGGTGACACCAACATCGCTTACCTGCGCGAGAACAATGTTTCTATCTGGGACGAATGGGCAGACGAGAACGGCGATCTGGGCCCGGTATATGGCAAGCAGTGGCGCGCCTGGCCGACGCCGGATGGCCGCCACATTGACCAGATCACCACCGTGATGAACCAGCTGAAAAACGATCCCGATTCACGCCGTATCATTGTGTCGGCCTGGAACGTGGGCGAACTGGATAAAATGGCCCTGGCTCCGTGCCATGCCTTCTTCCAGTTCTATGTTGCGGATGGCAAGCTCTCCTGCCAGCTCTATCAGCGCTCCTGCGATGTCTTCCTCGGCCTGCCGTTCAACATCGCCAGCTATGCGCTGCTGGTGCATATGATGGCCCAGCAGTGCGATCTGGAAGTGGGTGATTTTGTCTGGACCGGGGGGGATACCCACCTCTACAGCAACCATATGGAGCAGACCCATCTGCAGCTGACCCGCGAGCCGCGCGCGCTGCCGAAGCTGATTATCAAACGTAAGCCGGACTCCATTTTCGACTATCGCTTTGAAGATTTCGAAATCGAAGGCTACGACCCGCACCCGGGGATCAAAGCGCCTGTAGCGGTCTGATGCTGCAATCCTGACACAACCGGCGCACTCTGCGCCGGTTTTTTTATGCCTGTCGTCGCCTTTTGCGAGCCTGCGTCCGCGAGGATTGCAACGAGCTGCAATCCCTCATAAAGCGCGGAAAACGCCTCGTAATTCGCTTAACGCCGCCTCGACCTGTTTCTTCCCTCCCGGCACACTGCCGTCATGAAAAAGGAAAAGGGGTTCACCCTCATGGAAATGCTGATCGCCCTCTCGCTCATCATGACGCTGAGCGCTGCGGGGCTGTACGGCTGGCGATCCTGGCAGCAGCAACAGCAGCTATGGCAGACGGCGCGCCAGGTGCGCGATTTTCTGGTGGTGCTACGCAATGATGCCTGGCGAAATAACCGCGACCATATCATCACACTCAAACAGGACGGCAAGCGGTGGTGCCTGTTAAAGACGGGGATTCCTGCGTGTGAGGCGGAGAGCGCCTTTGTGCTACTCCCGCAGTGGGCGGATATCAGCCTTACCGAGTTAACGCCGGGGTTGGGTTTTTACGGTTTGCGGGATACCGCCTGGGCCGGAAGGGTGCGTCTGCAAAGCCAGGCCGGCGAGTGGCTTATTCTCATCTCCTCGTGGGGACGTATCCGGATGTGTAACGGCAAGGGGGCGTTTGCATGCCGGTAAAGCAGCGGGGATTTTCCCTCACGGAAGTGCTGATCGCGATGGCGATAAGCAGCGTGCTGCTGTTAAGCGCAGCGCGGTTTTTGCCCGCGCTCCAGCAGTCAGTCACGCGGCTCACGAAACAGCAGGAGCTTGAAGAAGAGCTTTGGCTACGCATAACCACTATCGGTAAACATCTGCAGCGGGCGGGGTATTGCGCGGGCGAGTGCACTGGCGAGGCGTTAAAAGTGGGGCAGGGTGGTGAATGTGTCATTGTGCAGTGGGACGAAAACAGCAATGGCCGCTGGGAAACCTCCCCGCCTGCTGCGGCGGAACAGACCGGGTTTCGCCTGAACGGCGGTGCGCTGGAAACAGTGCGCGGCGCGACAGAGTGTGGCGGCAAGGGGTGGGAGAGAATAACCGATCCCGACCGGATCACGGTCCTGCGTTTTCAGGTGCAGCGCATTGCCCGCGCAGACTTTGCGCCGGAGCTGAGTCTGATGCTGTCGGCCGCCGTCAACGGAGAGCATGACGGCGGCGTTGAGGTGCGCCACATCGTTACCGGGTTTAATTTATGAGCCGCGAGCGGGGAATGTCATCGCTGGCGCTGGTGCTTCTGCTGTTAATTCTGGGTAGCCTGATGCTGGCGGGACTTAACCAGCAGCTTGACGCGCTGCTGCGTATCGTCAGTGCAGAACGCCAGGCGATACAGCATCAGGCTGCCGCCCAGTCAGCGCTGGAGTGGGGAAGAACGCTCGACTGGCGAACGCAGGTGGACTATGCGTGCCAGCAGCATCCTCTGCACCCCTGGCGAGTCTGTTTGCGTCTGACCGGGGAGCGCGCACTGCTTATCGCCAGCAGCGACAGCATCACGTTGTGGCGTCTGGGCGAGGTAAAGGCAGACGGCGTACATTTTTTGCCCCACGGCTGGAGCGATTTTTGTCCCCTGAAAGAGAGAGCGTTATGTCAGCCACAGTAGCCAGACAGAAAGGGTTCAGCATCGTGGAGGTTCTGCTGGCAATGGTGCTGATGGTCATGGTCGTCACCGCGCTGGCAGGTTACCATCGTGTTTTAGCCAGTCGGTTTGTCGCGCTTGAGCAGTATCGCCAGCTCTGGCGTCATGCTCAGATGCTGTCCCAGCTGAGCGCCGGGGATGCGCCTGGCGGCTGGCAGGTAAACAGGATGCAGACAACACAGGCTGGATGTGTCAGCATCTCGGTCAAACTTATTTCTCCTCTGGGTCGGCGGGGTCAAATGACACGCCTGCACTGCCCGGTTAGCCAGTAGTTGGAGCAGCAATGTTAAGGGTCTACCACTCAAACCGTCTTGATGTGCTGGAAGCACTGATGGAATTTATTGTCGAGCAGCAGCGGCTCGACGATCCCTTTGAACCAGAGATGATCATGGTTCAGAGCACCGGTATGGCGCAGTGGTTACAGATGTCCCTTTCACAGAAGTTTGGTATCGCCGCCAATATTGATTTCCCGCTGCCGGCCAGCTTTATCTGGGATATGTTTGTCCGCGTACTGCCGGAGATCCCAAAACAGAGCGCATTCAGCAAACAGAGCATGAGCTGGAAGCTGATGTCGCTGCTGCCTGAGATGCTGACCCATGACGAGTTTGTCATGCTGCGCCACTACCTGAATGACGATACCGATAAACGGAAGCTGTTCCAGCTGGCGTCGCGTACGGCGGATCTCTACGACCAGTATCTGGTCTATCGGCCGGAGTGGTTAACGCGCTGGGAGGCGGGCGATCTTGTCGACGGTCTTGACCAGGCGCAAATCTGGCAGGCCCCGCTGTGGAAAGCGTTGGTCGCCCATACTGAAGCGCTGGGTCAGCCGCAGTGGCACCGCGCAAATTTATATGAGCGTTTTATCGCGACCCTGGAGTCCGCCTCTGAGACGCCTGCCGGTTTGCCGTCCCGGGTCTTTATCTGCGGGATATCCGCACTGCCGCCGGTCTACCTGAAAGCGCTGAATGCGCTGGGCAGGCATATCGACATTCATATTCTCTTCACCAACCCCTGCCGCCATTACTGGGGAGATATTCAGGATGCCCGCTGGCTGGCCCGCATGGTGACGCGCCAGCGTCGTCGCCTGTTTGACGACGGCACGGTACCGCTGTTTAAAGACAGCGAGACGGCCTCTGAACTCTTTGACGAACAGGGGATCCAGCACTTGCCGAACCCGCTGCTCGCCTCCTGGGGCAAGCTGGGGCGCGACTATATCTATATGCTCTCGGAGCTGACCGCCTCCGGTGAAGGGGATGTCGACGCCTTTGCGGATATCACCCCGGACAGCCTGCTGCATAACATACAGCGGGACATTCTGGAGCTGGATAACCGCGCGGTGACAGGCATCACTGCTACGGAGTTTGCCCGCAGTGACAGCAAACGCCGGCTCGATCCTGACGATCGCAGCGTGACCGTTCACCTGTGCCATAGCCCGCAGCGCGAAGTGGAGGTGCTACACGACAAACTGCTGGCGATGCTGGAGGAGGATCCACAGCTGACGCCGCGCGATATCGTGGTGATGGTGGCGGATATCGACAGCTACAGCCCCTATATCCAGGCCGTTTTTGGGAGTGCGACGGGCGACCGCTACCTGCCGTTTGCCATATCAGACCGTCGTGCGCGTCAATCGCACCCGGCCCTGCAGGCGTTTGTCAGCCTGCTTTCCCTGCCGGATAGCCGCTTCGTCCCGGAAGATGTGCTGGCCCTGCTGGACGTGCCGGTCCTGGCGGCTCGTTTTGATATTGACGAGGAGGCGCTGCGCTACCTGCGTCAGTGGGTTAACGAGTCGGGCGTGCGCTGGGGCATGGACGATGACAACGTGCAGGAGTTTGAGCTGCCCGTCACCGGCCAGCACACCTGGCAGTTTGGCCTGACGCGTATGCTGCTCGGGTATGCCATGGAGAGTAGCCAGGGGGAATGGAATGCCGTGCTGCCTTATGATGAGTCCAGCGGCTTAATTGCCGAGTTGGTCGGGCATCTGGCGTCACTGCTGATGCAGCTTAACCGCTGGCGTCGGGAGCTGATGAAAGCCCGCCCGCTCGACGAGTGGATGCCGGTATGTCGCGAGATGCTCAATGATTTCTTCCTGCCGGATCAGGAAACCGAAGCGGCGATGGCGTTAATCGAGCAGCAGTGGCAGGCGATCATCGATGAAGGGATCTCCTCGCACTATGATGAAGCGATCCCCCTGTCGTTGTTGCGGGATGAGTTAACCCTGCGTCTCGACCAGGAGCGTATCAGCCAGCGTTTTCTCGCCGGGCCGGTAAACATCTGCACCCTGATGCCGATGCGATCCATCCCGTTTAAGGTCGTCTGTCTGCTGGGCATGAACGACGGCATTTACCCGCGCGCGCTGGCGCCGCTGGGCTTTGATTTAATGAGTCAGAATGCGCAGCGCGGCGACCGCAGTCGTCGCGATGATGACCGCTATCTGTTCCTTGAGGCGCTGATCTCCGCGCAACAGCAGCTCTATATCAGCTATATCGGTCGCTCTATCCAGGACAACAGCGAACGGTTCCCCTCCGTGCTGGTGCAGGAACTGGTGGACTACATCGGGCAAAGCCACTACCTGCCGGGCGATGAGGCGCTCAACTGTGATGAGAGCGAAAAGCGCGTAAAAGCGCATATCACCTGTTGTCACAGCCGTATGCCGTTTGATGCGGAGAACTACAAGGCTAACGAGCAGCAGAGCTATGCCCGGGAATGGCTGCCCGCCGCGAAACGGGAGGGCGTAGCCCATGGCGACTTTATCCAGACGCTGAAGCCGTTAGCGCTTGATACCGTTCCCTTTGAACAGCTTCAGCGTTTCTGGGCGCACCCGGTGCGGGCGTTTTTCCAGATGCGGTTGCAGGTTAACTTCCGCTCCGAAGAGAGCGAGATCCCGGATGCCGAGCCGTTTACGCTGGATGGCTTAAGCCGCTACCAGCTCAATCAGCAATTGCTGAATGCGCTGGTGGAGCAGGAAGATGCCCAGAAGCTGTTCCGTCACTATCGCGCGGCAGGTCAACTGCCCTATGGCGCCTTCGGTGAGATCGTCTGGGAGGCTCAGTGTCAGGAGATGCAGGCCCTGGCTGGCCGGGTGATTGAGTGCCGTCAGCCGGGTACGAGCATGGAGATCGATCTCAACTGCAACGGTGTGAATCTGACGGGGTGGCTACAGCACGTACAGCCCGACGGGCTGCTGCGCTGGCGACCGTCGATGCTTAGCGTTTCGCAAGGTCTGCAACTTTGGCTGGAACACCTTGTCTACTGTGCGAGCGGTGGCGAAGGCGAGAGCCGGTTATTTGTCCGCAAAGAGGGTGAATGGCGCTTCCCGGCGCTCTCTGCTGAACAGGCCATGAACTATCTGTCGCAGCTGGTTGAGGGTTACCAGCAGGGGATGAACACGCCGCTGCTGTTGCTGCCAGAAAGTGGGGGGGCATGGATTAAAACCTGTTATGACGCCTCAAATGATGCCATGTTAACGGATGAGGCGACCCTGCAAAAAGCGCGCAGCAAATTTTTGCAGGCCTACGAAGGCAACATGATCGTCCGCGGGGAAGGTGACGACGTCTGGTATCAACGCCTGTGGCGAACCCTTGAACCGGAGTACTTCGAGGCCATCACCAACGAGGCCCGACGCTACCTGTTACCGCTCTATAAATTTAATCAGTCCTGACGGCTGTATAAAAATTGCACGGATTTGGGCATTCATTTATGATGCGCAACTTGTCATGGACTGATGTACCAAAACAAAGAGATGCTGGCGTGTCCGGCACGAAGCTTGTTAATGATGATGTCCGTGATGAAGAGGTAGTGAATGCCAGGCAGCACCTTATTGAAAACGTTAGTTTTGTTCGTCGCTCTTTGGGCCCCCCTCAGTCAGGCAAATACCGGTTGGCAACCCGTTCAGGAAACGATCCGCAAAAGTGATAAAGATACCCGTGAATATCAGGCGATCCGCCTTGATAACGGGATGGTCGTGCTGCTGGTTTCCGATCCGCAGGCCGTAAAGTCACTGTCGGCGCTGGTGGTGCCGGTGGGCTCGCTGGAAGATCCTGAATCGCATCCCGGTCTGGCCCACTATCTTGAACATATGACCCTGATGGGCTCAAAGAACTATCCGCAGCCTGACAGTCTGGCCGAATTTTTAAAGATGCACGGTGGCAGCCATAACGCCAGCACCGCGCCGTACCGCACGGCTTTTTATCTTGAAGTGGAAAACGATGCGCTGGAAGGTGCCGTCGATCGTCTGGCGGATGCCATTGCTGCCCCGCTGCTGGATAAAAAATATGCCGATCGTGAGCGCAATGCCGTTAATGCGGAGCTGACGCTGGCGCGTACCCGGGACGGGATGCGGATGGCGCAGGTCAGCGCCGAAACCATCAACTCCGCGCACCCTGGATCGCGTTTCTCCGGCGGAAATCTTGAGACGCTGAGCGACAAGCCGGGCAGCCCGGTGCTTGATGCGCTGCACGCGTTTCGCGACAAATACTACTCCGCTAACCTGATGAAGGCCGTGGTCTACAGCAATAAGCCGCTGCCGGAACTGGCGCAGCTGGCTGCCCAGACCTATGGCCGGGTGCCGAATAAAAATATCACCCGCCCGGAAATCACCGTGCCGGTGGTCACCGACGCGCAGAAAGGCCTGATCATTCACTACGTTCCCGCGATGCCCCGCAAGGTGCTGCGCGTGGAGTTCCGTATTGATAACAATACGCCGCAGTTTCGCAGTAAAACCGACGAGCTGGTTAACTACCTGATTGGCAACCGTAGCCCGGACACCCTCTCCGACTGGCTGCAAAAGCAGGGGCTGGTGGAAGGTATTCGCGCCGACTCCGATCCCGTCGTTAACGGCAACAGCGGCGTACTGGCGATCTCCGCCACCTTAACCGATAAAGGTCTGGCCCATCGCGATGATGTCGTCGCCGCGATTTTCAGCTACCTTTCCCTGCTGCGTGAAAAAGGGGTGGATAAACGCTACTTTGACGAGCTGGCGCACGTGCTGGATCTCGACTTCCGTTATCCTTCCATTACCCGCGATATGGACTATGTCGAGTGGCTGGCTGACACCATGATCCGCGTGCCGGTTGAGCACACGCTGGATGCGGTCAATATCGCCGATCAATATGATGCCGACGCCGTCAAAGCCCGACTGGCGATGATGACGCCGCAGAACGCCCGTATCTGGTATATCAGCCCGAACGAGCCGCATAACAAGACCGCTTACTTTGTGAACGCCGAATACCAGGTGGACAAAATCAGCGAGCAAACTTTTGCCGACTGGCAGAAGCGAGCCGCCGGGATCGCCCTTAAGCTGCCGGAGGTGAACCCTTACATCCCGGACGACTTTACCCTTATCAAACCGACTAAAGATTATCCACAGCCGCAGCTGATTGTGGATGAGCCTGACCTGCGCGTGGTCTATACCCCGAGCCGCTACTTCGCCAGCGAGCCAAAAGCCAACGTCAGCATGGTGCTGCGTAACCCTGCGGCGATGAATACCGCTAAAAACCAGGTGATGTTTGCGCTGAATGACTATCTGGCCGGTATCGCGCTGGATCAGCTCAGCAACCAGGCCGCGGTAGGCGGGATCGGTTTCTCCACCAACGCCAATAATGGCCTGATGCTCAACGCCAACGGTTACACCCAGCGTCTGCCGCAGCTCTTTAAGGCGCTGCTGGAAGGCTATTTCAGCTACACCGCCACCGAGGAGCAGCTGGAGCAGGCTAAGTCCTGGTATGCGCAGATGATGGATTCCGCAGAAAAGGGCAAAGCCTTCGATCAGGCTATTATGCCGGTGCAGATGCTCTCGCAGGTTCCCTACTTCCAGCGCGAGGAGCGCCGGGAGCTGCTGCCGTCCATCACGCTGGACGACGTAATGGCCTACCGTGCCGCGCTAAAGACCAATGCCCGTCCGGAGTTTCTGGTGGTGGGCAACATGAGCGAAGATCAGGCGAAAAACCTGGCGCAGGATGTGCGTACTCAGCTGGGTGCGAAGGGGACCGAATGGTGTCGTAACCAGGACGTGCTGGTCGAAAAACAGCAGAACGTGATTTTCGAAAAAGCGGGCAGCAGCACGGATTCCGCTCTGGCAGCGGTCTTTGTCCCGACCGGCTATGACGAATACGCCAGTTCAGCATACAGCGCCGTACTCGGACAGATCGTGCAGCCCTGGTTCTACACCCAGTTACGTACCGAAGAGCAGCTGGGCTATGCCGTCTTTGCCTTTTCGATGAACGTTGGTCGCCAGTGGGGGATGGGCTTCCTGCTGCAAAGCAGTGATAAACAGCCAGATTATCTCTGGCAGCGTTTCCAGGCCTTCTTCCCGCAGGCCGAAGCGAAGCTGCGTGCGATGAAGCCGGAAGAGTTTGCCCAGATTCAGCAGGCGGTCATTGCCCAGATTATGCAGCCGCCGCAGACGCTGGCTGAAGAAGCATCAAAAATCAGCAAAGATTTTGATCGGGGTAATATGCGCTTCGATTCGCATGATAAAGTAGTGGCCGAGATAAAACAGCTCACGCCACAGAAAGTGGCCGACTTCTTCCACCAGGCCGTGGTCGCCCCGCAGGGGATGGCTATCCTGTCTCAGGTTTCCGGTAGCCAGAGTAAGAAAGCCGATGTCACCCCGCCTGCGGGCTGGACGGTATGGAAGAGCGTGAGCGCATTGCAGCAATCTTTGCCCAGGAGTAAGAACGAATGACCGATACCGCTGAGTCCCTTAACCCCTTACGTTTACCGTTACAGGGGGAGCGACTGATAGAGGCCTCAGCGGGAACCGGAAAAACCTTCACCATCGCTGCACTCTATCTGCGACTGCTGCTCGGTCTGGGCGGCAGCGCGGCGTTTAGCCGCCCGCTCAACGTGGAAGAGCTGCTGGTGGTGACCTTCACCGAAGCCGCGACGGAAGAGCTGCGCGGACGTATCCGCGCTAACATCCATGAGCTGCGCATCGCCTGCCTGCGGCAGAGTACAGATAACCCGCTGTATGCCAGCCTGCTGGATGAGATTGACGATAAACAGCAGGCGGCACAGTGGCTGCTGCTGGCGGAACGGCAGATGGATGAGGCTGCCGTGTTTACTATCCACGGCTTCTGCCAGCGCATGCTCAGCCTGAATGCGTTTGAATCAGGCATGCTTTTTGAGCAGCAACTTATCGAAGATGAATCCCAGCTGCGCTACCAGGCGTGCGCCGACTTCTGGCGTCGCCATTGCTACCCCCTGCCACGTGATATCGCCGAAGCGGTACACAATCTCTGGAAAGGCCCGGACGAGCTACTGCGGACCATCGATCGCTATCTGCAGGGGGAAGCCCCGGTCATCAAATCTGCCCCGCCTGCGGACGAAACGCTGGCTTCACGCCATGAGAAGATTGTCGGCCTGATCGCCGCCATGAAACAGCAGTGGTCTGACAGCGTGGCGGAAATCGAGGCGGTGATTGAACGCTCCGGCATCGATCGGCGTAAATTCAACCGCGGCAACCAGGCAAAATATATCGAGCGCGTTACGGCCTGGGCGCAGGAAGAGAAGCACAGCTATCAGCTGCCTGACGCGCTGGAAAAATTCTCCCAGTCGTTCCTTGCCGAGCGCACGAAAGCGGGGGGCGAGGTACCGGAACACCCGCTCTTTTCCGCCATCGATAACCTGCTGGCAGAGCCGTTAACCCTTAACGATCTGATGATCACCCGTGCGCTGTCAGAGATCCGCGAAGCGGTGGCGCGGGAAAAGCGCCGTCGCGGTGAGCTGGGCTTCGACGATATGCTCAGCCGTCTCGATGATGCCCTCAACAGCGACAATGGCGAGGCGCTGGCTGCCGCCATCCGGACCCGTTTTCCGGTGGCGATGATCGATGAATTTCAGGATACCGATCCCCAGCAGTACCGGATTTTCCGCCGCATCTGGCGCCAGCAGCCGGATACCGCCCTGCTGCTGATTGGCGACCCGAAACAGGCGATCTACGCCTTCCGTGGGGCGGATATTTTCACCTACATGAAAGCGCGTGGCGAAGTGGCCGCGCACTATACGCTGGATACCAACTGGCGTTCGGCGCCCGGCATGGTGGAGAGCGTGAATACGCTCTTTTCACAGATGAACGATGCTTTCATGTTCCGTGAAATCCCCTTCTTACCGGTCAAATCTGCCCCGAGAAACGCCACGCTGCGTTTCGAGTATAAAGGCGATTTCCAGCCCGCGATGCGCATCTGGCTGATGGAGGGCGAGGGGTGTGGCGTCGGAGATTACCAGACCTTTATGGCCCAGCACTGCGCGGCGCAAATCCGCGACTGGCTGAGCGCTGGCGTGCGCGGCGAAGCCATTCTGCACCGGGGCGACGATGCCCAACCGGTGAAGGCGTCAGACATTACGGTGCTGGTGCGCAGCCGTCAGGAGGCGGCGTTGATCCGTGATGCGCTGACCCTGCTGAGCATTCCTTCGGTCTATCTCTCCAACCGCGACAGCGTATTTGAAACGCTGGAAGCCCAGGAGATGCTCTGGCTGTTGCAGGCGGTGCTGGCGCCGGAGCGTGAAAGCACCCTGCGCAGCGCCCTGGCAAGCGCCATGCTCGGCCTTAACGCCCAGGATATCGATACGCTGAATAACAGTGAGACACTCTGGGATAAGGCGGTGGAAGAGTTTACCCGCTACCGTGAGCGCTGGCAGAAGCGGGGCGTAATGGCGATGCTGCGCGACCTCATGACCCAGCGCAACATCGCCGAAAATATGCTGGCGACCGCCGGAGGGGAACGCCGCCTGACCGATATTCTGCATATCAGCGAACTGTTGCAGGAGGCGGGGGCCCAGCTTGAGAGTGAATATGCCCTCGTGCGCTGGCTGGCGCAGCACATTGCCGAGCCGAACAGCAACGCCTCAAGCCAGCAAATGCGTCTCGAAAGTGACAAGCATCTGGTTAAAATCGTCACCATTCACAAATCGAAAGGGCTGGAGTATCCCCTGGTCTGGTTGCCTTTCATTGCCAACTACCGGGTTCAGGATCAGGCCTTTTATCACGATCGTAAGACCTTCGAAGCGGTGCTTGACCTCAGCAAGGCCGATGACAGCGTGGAGCTGGCCGAAGCTGAACGGCAGGCGGAAGATTTACGCCTGCTCTATGTGGCACTGACCCGTTCGGTGTGGCACTGCAGCTTAGGCGTGGCGCCGCTGTTCCGTCGGCGTGGCGAAAAATCGGGTGACAGCGACGTCCACCTGAGCGCGCTTGGACGCCTGATCCAGCGCGGCGAGCCGAAAGATGCCGCCGGTCTGCGCCAGTGTCTGGAGGCGTTATGCAATGACCACATTGCATTGCAGGTTGCCGATGTGGCAGACGCCGCCCGCTGGCATATGCCGGATCCGGTGATGCCGGATCTGCAGGCGCGGCAGGTGGCTCGCATGCTGTATGACGACTGGCGGGTCACCAGCTATTCCGGACTTCAGCAGCACGGGCACAGTATCGCCCAGGATCTGATGCCGCGCCTCGATGTTGATGCCGCAGGCACCGGCGAAGTGCCGCAGGAGCCAGAGCTGACGCCGCATCAGTTTCCGCGCGGCGCCTCGCCGGGCACCTTTTTACACAGCCTGTTTGAAGCACTCGATTTTACGCAGCCCGTCTCCCCGGAGTGGGTGCTGGAGATGCTGCAAAAAGGGGGGTACGATGCCCGCTGGGAGCCGGTGTTAACCCGCTGGATCGCGCAGGTGCTGGAAACTCCGCTCAATGAGGAGGGGATCTCACTGAGCCAGCTGACAGCCGCTGATAAGCAGGTTGAGATGGAGTTTTATCTGCCCATCGCCGGGCCGCTCACCGCCGGGGCGCTGGATGCGTTGATCCGCGAGTACGATCCACTCTCCCGGGGCTGCCCGCCGCTCGATTTTCGTCAGGTGCGCGGCATGCTGAAAGGCTTTATCGACCTGGTCTTCCGCCATAATGGCCGCTATTACCTGCTGGACTATAAATCCAACTGGCTGGGTGAAAACAGCGAGGCCTATACCCCGCAGGCTATGGCCCGGGCGATGCAGTCGCACCGCTACGATCTGCAGTACCAGCTCTATACCCTGGCGCTGCACCGATATTTACGTCACCGTATTGCCGACTATGACTATCAACAACATTTCGGTGGGGTGATCTACCTGTTTTTACGTGGCGTCGATGGCAGCTCGCCGGGCGCCGGTTGCTTTGCCACCCGTCCGGATGAAGCGTTAATCGAACAAATGGATAGCCTGTTTTCCACCAGCAACGAGGAGCTAACACAATGACGATGCAGGAACACTTGCTGGAAGCCGTAGAGCAGCGCGTGCTGCGTCGTCTGGATGTACAGTTTGCGATGATGGTAGCAGGGAACGACGAACCGGCGGTGATGCTGGCGGCGGCAATCTTAAGCCGTGATGCGGGAGAAGGGCACGTTTGCCTGCCGTTGTCCCGGCTGCGTGCCGAGGCGAAAAGCGCCGCGCTGCAGGCCTGTTTTGCGCTGTTTGACCAGGAGCCGGACTGGACCGCTACGCTGCTGCGCTCCCGCGCGGTGAGTGCAGGGGATGAACCGACGCCGCTGGTGCTCACCGGCGAACGGCTCTACCTCAACCGGATGTGGCGCTATGAGCGGGCGGTGGCCCGCTTCTTTAGCGAAGCCAACCAGCCTTTGCCCCATGACAGCGCCGACGTTCAGCGCACGCTCAATGCGCTGTTCACCTCTGATGAATCCGTCAACTGGCAAAAGGTGGCTGCGGCAGTCGCGTTAACGCGGCGTATTTCCGTGATCTCCGGCGGGCCGGGGACCGGCAAAACGACCACCGTTGCCCGCCTGCTGGCGGCGCTGATCCAGATGGCGGGAGAGGAGAAGTGCCGGATCCGGCTGGCAGCCCCCACCGGTAAAGCGGCCGCTCGTCTGACCGAATCCCTGGGCGGCGCGCTGCAAAAACTGCCCCTGACCGAGGCCCAGCGCGCGCGATTCCCGACGGAAGCGAGTACGCTGCACCGTTTGCTTGGCGCGCAGCCTGGCAGCCAGCGCCTGCGTTACCATGCAGGTAATCCGCTGCACCTGGATGTGCTGGTGGTGGATGAGGCGTCGATGATTGATCTGACGATGATGTCGCGTCTGATCGACGCCCTGCCGCCTCATGCCCGGGTTATTTTCCTCGGCGATCGCGACCAGCTGGCTTCCGTCGAAGCGGGCGCGGTGCTGGGTGACATCTGTACCTGGGCCAGCGCCGGCTTTACGGTCCGGCGCGCGCAGGAGCTTGCCAGCATGACGGGATGCGAGATGGAGGGCAACGTCAGCCCGGTCGCGGGTGCGCTACGCGACAGCCTGTGCCTGCTGCAAAAAAGCTACCGTTTTGGCAGCGATTCTGGCATCGGGCAACTGGCGGCCGCGGTCAACCGGGGCGATCGCCACGCTATCCGCTCGGTATTTGATGGCAAATTCAGTGATATTGAGAAAAAGCAGCTCCAGAGCGGGGAAGAGTATCTGGCGATGCTGGAAGATGCCCTGCAGGGGTATCAACATTTTCTCGACAGCGTGCAGCAGCAAGCCTCCGAAGCGGAGATCCTGGCGGCATTTGGCCGCTACCAGCTGCTTTGCGCCTTACGGGATGGCCCCTTCGGCGTTGCCGGGCTCAATGAAAAGCTCGAGCAGGTCCTGGCGCAAAAACGCCGTATTGGCCGTCAGCCGCATTCACGCTGGTATGAAGGCAGGCCGGTGATGATTTCACGTAACGACAGCGCGCTGGGCCTGTTTAACGGCGATATCGGGATTGCGCTGAATCGGGGTCAGGGGCTGCGTGTCTGGTTCCAGATGCCCGACGGCAGCGTGAAATCCGTGCAGCCCAGCCGCCTGCCGGAACATGAAACCGCCTGGGCCATGACCGTGCATAAATCCCAGGGCTCTGAGTTCGATCACGCGGCGCTGATTTTACCTAACCAGATGTCGCCCGTCGTGACCCGCGAGCTGGTCTATACCGCCATTACCCGCGCCCGTCGGCGGTTGTCGTTGTATGCGGATGAAGGGGTGCTGACCCAGGCTGTCACTACCCGTACAGAGCGACGCAGCGGCCTGAGCGCGATTTTTGAAGCCTTATAAGCGTGTGAAAAGCCGGGCGGCGTTTGCCCGGCCTGTGGGTGATGACCGTTATCCCAGGTCCGCCATCAGCACTTTTGAACGGCGCTGGTAGTTGTACATCTCTTTCTTGGTTTCCGGCAGCGAGTCAATATCCACCGGCGTGAAACCCCGCTCCTGGAACCAGTGAATGCTGTGGGTCGTCAGCACAAACAGCTTGCTCAGCCCCATCTGCCGCGCCTGGAGGGCGATCCGCTCCAGCAACACTTCGCCGCGCGATGAGCTGCGGTAATCCGGATGTACCGCCACGCAGGCCATTTCACCGATCTTCTCTTCCGGGAAGGGGTAGAGCGCCGCACAGGCGATGGTGAGGTTATCGCGCTGAATAATGGTGAACTTGTCGATCTCCATCTCCAGCTGTTCGCGGGAGCGGCGCACCAGGATCCCCTGCTGCTCCAGCGGGCGGATGAGTTCCAGAATGCCGCCGATGTCGTTGATGGTGGCGCGACGGATCTGCTCGGCGCTCTCCATCACAATCTGCGTCCCAATACCGTCGCGGGAGAAGAGCTCCTGCAGCAGGGCGCCATCTTCCTGATAGCTGATCAGATGGCTGCGACGCACGCCGCTGCGGCAGGCTTTGATTGCGCCCCGCAGAAAACGCACGGTACCGGAGTAGTAGTCCCCCTGCGCCTCAAGGGCATCGACGCGCGCCTGAGCCTCGTTAGGGAACAGCTCAGAGACAATATTCCCGAGCTCGTTCATCACCCCCTGCGAGGAGCAGAAGCCGATCATTTTTTCTGCTTTCAGCTTGATCGCCAGCTGGGTGGCAATCTCTTCAGAGGTGAGGTTGAAACTTTCGCCCGTGACAGAGACGGCCACCGGGCCGGTCAGCACAATCGCGCCGCCATCGAGCTGACGGTGGATCGCCTCTTCATCAATACGACGAATACGTCCGCTGTGGCAGTAGTCCACGCCATCATCCACGCCGAGCGGCTGGGCGATAATAAAATTACCGCTGACCACATTAATATGCGCCCCCTGCAGCGGGGTGTTGTTAAGGCTCATCGACAGGCGCGCGGTGATGTCCAGCTGCAGCAGACCGGCGGCCTGCTTAACCAGCTCCAGCGTTTTAGCGTCGGTGACGCGGGTATGTTTGTGGTAGATCGGCTCGTGATGATGCGCGGCCAGATTCGCCTCGATCTGCGGGCGAGCGCCATACACGACAACCAGACGAATACCCAGGCTATGCAGCAGGCCGATATCATTGACAATACTGGAGAAATTCTCATGCTCAATGGCTTCGCCACCCAGCATGACGACAAACGTCTTTCCCCGGTGGGCGTTGATATAGGGAACAGAATGGCGGAATCCCTGGACCAGTTCGATTCTACGTTCCTTCACCACGGCACAACCCCTTAATGAATGTTTATTCGTAATTTTTGTATTTTTATTCGATTATCGCTCTGTGCGCAAGCCAAACTTTTCTTCGAAGCAAAGAAAAGATTCAGCTAAGTTATCGTTAACGCATGATTGTTTACCCTTTTAGGGATGACAGGTTATGCATCATTCGTTAAAGTTTTCGGTCAATTTGGACGTTATGAAAAGTTATTCGATATCTTTGCTCGGGAGAAGCATGTCGGGATCCAGTAAAGCATTAAGTCGTCGTCGCCTGTTACAAGGGGCCGGAGCAATGTGGTTGCTTAGCGTCAGTCAGGTCGCGTTTGCCGCTGTCAGCCAGGTTGTTGCGGTGCGCGTCTGGCCGTCTTCGACCTATACGCGCGTGACGGTCGAGTCAAACCGGGTGCTGAACTATAAGCAATTCGCGTTGAGCAACCCGGAGCGGGTGGTGGTGGATATCGAAGGCGTAAATCTTAACTCGGTGCTGAAAGGAATGAGCGCCCAGATCCGCGGCGACGATCCCTTTATCAAATCCGCGCGGGTAGGGCAGTTTGATCCGAAAACCGTGCGCATGGTGTTTGAGCTCAAGCAGAACGTCAAACCGCAGCTGTTTGCCCTCGCACCGGTGGCCGGTTTTAAAGAACGTCTGGTTATGGATCTCTATCCTGCCAACGCGACCGATATTCAGGATCCGCTGCTGGCCCTGCTGGAGGATTACAACAAAGGCGATCTGGAAAAACAGGTACCGCCTGCGCAAAGTGGCCCGCAGCCCGGCAAAGCGGGACGCGATCGCCCGATTGTGATCATGCTCGATCCGGGGCACGGCGGCGAAGACTCCGGCGCGGTAGGCAAATACCGGACCCGGGAAAAAGATGTGGTGCTGCAAATCGCCCGTCGCCTGAAGGCGATGATCGACAGAGAAGGCAACATGCGCGCCTACATGACGCGCAACGAAGATGTCTTTATTCCGTTAAAAGTGCGTGTGGCGAAAGCACAAAAGCAGCGTGCGGATCTCTTCATCTCTATCCATGCGGACGCCTTTACCAGCCGTCAGCCCAGCGGGTCATCAGTGTTTGCCCTCTCTACCAAAGGGGCGACCAGTACCGCAGCACGCTATCTTGCCGATACCCAGAACGCCTCCGACCTTATCGGTGGGGTAGGGCGGAGCGGCGATCGCTATGTCGACCACACCATGTTCGATATGGTCCAGTCGCTGACCATCACCGACAGCCTGAAGTTTGGTAAAGCGGTGCTGGGCAGGCTCGGGCATGTGAACAAGCTGCATAAGAACAGCGTCGAGCAGGCCGGATTTGCGGTGTTGAAAGCGCCGGACATCCCGTCGATTCTGGTGGAAACCGCCTTTATCAGTAACGTGGAAGAGGAGCGCAAACTTAAAACGGCTAAGTTCCAGCAGGAAGTGGCGGAGTCAATACTGGCGGGGATTAAAGCCTATTTCTCTGACGGGGCGACGCTGGCGAGACGCGGATAAGATCAACACTGCCCGGCGGCGCTGCGCCTGCGCGGGCCTACGGGTGGGCTGACGACAAAAACAAAAAAACACCCGGAAGGGTGTTTATTGTTTTAAGAAGTGTTGGTTGCGGGGGCCGGATTT
>NZ_DIAO01000013.1:0-92648 GCF_002416465.1 Leclercia sp. UBA5076 | reverse complement strand
CAGGCTGCTCCACCCCGCGTCCGTGGATGCGCACTATACTCTGCTGACTTTTTGTTGCAACCCTTTTTCGTAAAAATCACCAAATTAGACGTTGAATTGCCTGCTCTGCCGTCGATTTGGCTGTTTTTTACGCAAAATTTGCCTAAGGGGAGGCAATCGCATTTCAATACCTTTGCCGGTTTGTTATCTTCGTTGCGCAGAATGGGGCAACTTGAAGATGGGATATATGAAAGGACGTTGGGCGAAGTATCTGATGACAGGCGCAATGGTAGCAATCCTCGCCGCCTGTTCCTCCAAACCGACCGATCGCGGTCAGCAATATAAAGACGGGAAACTGACCCAGCCTTTCTCTTTAGTAAACCAGCCGGATGCCGTGGGTGCACCCATCAATGGCGGTGACTTCGCGGAGCAGGTAAGCCAGATCCGCACCGCATCGCCGCGGCTGTATGGCTCGCAGAACGCCGTCTATAACGCAGTACAGGACTGGCTACGCGCCGGGGGCGATACCCGCACCATGCGCCAGTTCGGCATTGATGCCTGGCAGATGGAGGGCACCGATAACTACGGTAACGTCCAGTTTACCGGCTACTACACCCCGGTGGTACAAGCCCGCCATACCGCTCAGGGTGAGTTCAAATACCCTATCTACCGCATGCCGCCAAAACGTGGCCGCCTGCCGTCCCGGGCCGAAATCTACTCGGGCGCGCTGAGCGACAACTATGTCCTCGCTTACAGCAACTCGCTGATGGATAACTTCATCATGGATGTGCAGGGCAGCGGCTATATCGATTTTGGCGACGGCAGCCCGCTTAACTTCTTCAGCTATGCGGGTAAAAACGGCCATGCCTACCGCAGTATCGGTAAAGTGCTGATCGATCGCGGAGAAGTGAAACGCGAAGATATGTCGATGCAGGCGATCCGCGAGTGGGGGGAGAAGCACAGCGAATATGAAGTGCGTGAGCTGCTTGAGCAGAACCCGTCGTTTGTCTTCTTCAAACCGCAAAACTTTGCCCCGGTGAAAGGCGCCAGCGCGGTGCCGCTGATTGGCCGCGCGTCGGTCGCCTCTGACAAGACAGTGATCCCGCCGGGTACCACGCTGCTGGCCGAAGTCCCGCTGTTGAATAACGAAGGCAAATTCAGCGGCCAGTACGAGCTGCGCCTGATGGTGGCGCTGGATGTGGGTGGCGCGATTAAAGGCCAGCACTTTGATATCTATCAGGGCATTGGCGCCGATGCCGGCCACCGCGCGGGCTGGTATAACCATTACGGCCGCGTGTGGGTGCTGAAAACTGCCGCAAGTACGGGCAACGTCTTTAGCGGCTGAGTGTGGTAATATTGACGCTATGTTTTCCGGGGTGAGGGGTAACTCTCACCCTTTTTACATCTGAGGTCTTATGTCTGTGGTAATGAGCGAAGCCTGGCGCCAGCGTTTTGGTGGCACCGCACGTTTATATGGTGAAAAAGCCCTGCAACTGTTTGCCGATGCGCACATCTGCGTGGTCGGCATTGGCGGCGTCGGCTCATGGGCAGCGGAAGCGCTGGCACGAACCGGGATCGGCGCCATTACGCTTATCGACATGGACGACGTCTGCGTCACCAACACTAACCGGCAGATCCACGCCCTGCGCGACAGCGTCGGGCTGGCGAAGTCAGAGGTGATGGCGGATCGCATTCGCCAGATCAACCCGGAGTGTCGCGTCACCGTCATTGATGATTTTGTGACCGCCGATAACGTGGCGCAGTATATGGGAGCTGGCTACAGCTACGTAATTGACGCCATCGACAGCGTGCGCCCGAAAGCGGCGCTGATCGCCTGGTGTCGCCGCAATAAAGTGCCGCTGGTGACCACCGGCGGCGCGGGCGGGCAGATCGACCCGACGCAGATCCAGGTGACGGACCTGGCGAAAACCATTCAGGATCCGCTCGCGGCCAAGCTGCGCGAGCGTCTGAAAAGCGATTTTGGCGTGGTGAAAAACAGCAAAGGCAAGCTCGGCATCGACTGCGTCTTTTCAACGGAAGCGCTGGTCTATCCGCAAGCGGACGGTTCAGTCTGCGCCATGAAAAGCAGTGCGGAAGGGCCAAAACGGATGGATTGTGCCTCTGGGTTTGGCGCGGCCACGATGGTGACCGCGAGCTTTGGTTTTATCGCCGTCTCTCATGCGCTGAAAAAGATGATGGCGAAGGCGGAACGTCAGGCCTGACGCGCCGCTTCCAGTACCGCGTCACTGAGCGCAGCCAGCCCCTGGCTGCGCGAGGCGCTAAGCTGGCCGCGTAGCCCCAGCGCATCGAACAGCGCCAGCGGGTTCTCCTCCAGGATCTGCGCGGCGCTTTTCCCCTCAATGGCCGTCAGCAGCACGGCCAGCAAGCCGCGAACAATCCGTCCTTCGCTGTCGCCATAAAAATGCAGCTTATCCCCAATTTTTGTAACGCCAAGCCAGACGCGGTTCTCGCAGCCGGGGATCTCTTTCGCCTGCGTTTTGAGTTCATCGGACAGCGCAGGGAGCTGCTTGCCCAGCAGGATCAGCTGGCGATATTTGTCTTCCCACTGGGTCAGCGGGGCAAAGGTCTGTTTTAACGTCTCTTCAGTGATGACGGTGCCGAACGGATGTCCGGCCAGGGTTGGGCTTGTCATTAATCCACCAGTAAAGCTAGAGCGCGATCGACGGCGGCAACCAGCGCGTCGACATCGCTTTGGGTGTTATAGGGAGCAAACGAGGCGCGCAACGTGCCGTTGACGCCCAGCGCCGCCAGCAGCGGCTGGGCGCAATGCTGGCCGGCGCGCAGGGCAATGCCATACTCCGCCAGCAGCGTCACCATGTCGCTGTGATGAACCCCGGCAAAATCGAATGCCAGCAGGCTCGAATCCTGTACCCGGAAGGAGCGAAAACCGGGGCGTTGTTTCAGCGCCTCTTCCGCCAGCGTTGCCAGCCCGCGGCTCCAGCTCTCTGCCTGTTGCAGATCGAGATCCGCCAGCCACTCCAGCGCCGCGCTCAGGCCAATGACGCCTGCGACATTTGGCGTCCCGGCTTCCAGACGATAAGGCACCTGCTGAGTTTTAAAGCCCTCGAAAGTCACCTCGGTGATCATCTTGCCGCCGCCGAGCCACGGGGTCATCTCCTCCAGCAGCGCCGCTTTGCCGTACAGTGCGCCAATACCGGTAGGACCGTACAGCTTATGTGCGGAGAAGGCATAGAAATCGATATCCAGCTGCTGTACGTCCGCCGGGAAGTGGACCACCCCCTGGGCGCCATCCACCATCACCACCATCCCGCTCTCATGGGCGAGGCGGATGGCGCGGGCCAGATCCGGGCAGCCGCCGGTGACGTTGGACATCTGCCCGAGCGCGAGAATGCGGCTACGCGGGGTGATCAACTCAGGCAGGCGAGCCACATCCGCCAGGCAGTCTGTGCCAATCGGGAGCTTAACCACCTTTGCGCCGGTCTGTTCGGCGACCATCAGCCACGGCACGAGGTTAGCGTGGTGTTCCGCCTCGCTGACAATAATCTCATCGCCCGGCTGCAGGCGCGGGCGGGCATAACATTGCGCCACCATGTTGATGGCTTCGGTGGTGCCCCGCGTCCAGACAATATTTTTGCCGCTTTCAGCGTTAAGCAGACGGGCAACCTGATCGCGCGCCGCTTCATAGCGTGCGGTTAAGCGCTGCGCCTCGGCAAACTGGCTGCGATGCACATTGCCAGCGCTCAGGCTGTAAAACTGGTTGGTGGCCTCAATCACTGCCTGAGGCTTAAGGGCTGTCGCAGCGCTATCAAGATAGACACCGGCATCGGCCAGGGCCGGAAACTGGGCGCGAAAATGGGCAGGGCTGAATGCGTTCATGGAATTCCTCTTCGTGATGATGAGATCGTCGCGCAAATTCCGCAGCAGGGCAAGAAGGTTGATCTCTATCGGAATTGTCTGTTTATCCTGGCGCAACAGACGAAGCAGGTTATGCTGAAATAGAGTCAGGAGAATGTCTTAGCCTGTTAATAAACACGCTTGAAATAGCATTAATTGCTGAAGGAGAAGAAAATGAAAAAGACTATCGCAATCGCCTCTGCCTGTATGCTTACCTTTGCCCTGAGCGCCTGTTCTGGCAACAACTATGTCATGCACACTAACGATGGCCGCTCTATCGTATCAGAAGGTAAGCCGCAAACTGATAATGATACCGGCATGATCTCGTATAAGGATGCTAACGGGAATAAACAGCAGATTAACCGTAGTGATGTGAAAGAGATGGTTGAGCTGAATAAGTAAGGATACAGCAGACAAAAAAAAGCACCGCAATTGGGCGGTGCTACATTAATCACTATGGACAGACAGGGTAAATGTACAGGAAGTGAAAAGGTGGTAGTTTTCCTACCGTGGTCTGAATCGCAGACCAATTGCAAACACAACAACACAACATCACAACCGTAAGCCAAAAGCCCATCAGAACACGCATTCCAAAAAAAGCTTTTCGTTCCGGCTCAGGAAGTGCCGCCACTATAGGTATTTGCTGGTAGTTCCTCAACGGACAATTTATAATGGCTCAGATAAAAAAAACTAATAGGTTAAACGTTGTTTCCTGTTTGTTAAAAGCCGTTAACATCTAAGCCAGATAACCATGTCCAAGCGATTACCACCACTTAATGCATTACGTGTATTTGATGCTGCTGCGCGCCATCTGAGCTTCACGCGCGCGGCCGATGAACTTTTTGTGACGCAGGCCGCAGTCAGTCATCAAATCAAGTCTCTTGAGGATTTTCTGGGCCTCAAGCTGTTCCGCCGCCGCAACCGTTCCCTGCTTCTGACGGAAGAGGGGCAGAGCTATTTTCAGGATATCAAAGAGATATTTTCCCAGCTTACCGAGGCTACCCGTAAGCTGCAGGCGCGCAGTGCCAAAGGGGCACTGACGGTCAGTTTATTGCCAAGTTTTGCCATTCAATGGCTGGTGCCGAGACTCTCAAGCTTTAACTCAGCTTATCCGGGAATCGACGTTCGCATCCAGGCGGTCGACCGTCAGGAAGAGAAGCTGGCAGACGATGTCGACGTAGCGATTTTTTATGGCCGGGGCAACTGGCCAGGGCTGCGTGTTGAAAAATTGTACGCAGAATATTTGCTGCCGGTCTGCTCGCCACTACTCTTAACAGGCGAAAAAGCGTTAAAAACGCCGGACAATCTGGCGCAACACACGCTTTTGCATGATGCTTCTCGCCGCGACTGGCAAACGTATACCCGGCAGCTTGGTCTTAACCATATCAATGTGCAGCAGGGGCCCATCTTCAGCCACAGTGCGATGGTGTTACAGGCTGCCATCCACGGACAGGGCGTGGCGTTGGCAAACAACGTGATGGCGCAGTCCGAAATTGAGGCTGGCCGCCTGGTCTGCCCTTTTAATGATGTTTTGGTCAGCAAGAACGCATTTTATCTGGTTTGTCATGACAGTCAGGCAGAACTGGGTAAAATAGCCGCGTTTCGCCAGTGGATCCTGGCAAAGGCGGCCAACGAGCAAGAAAAATTCCGCTTTCGGTACGAGTAACACTTTCTTTTGCGTGCAGGGCGCGCATAACTTCAGGACAGAAACATGACCAGCCGTTTTATGCTGATTTTCGCCGCGGTGAGTGGCTTTATTTTTGTTGCGCTGGGCGCCTTTGGCGCACATGTATTACGCAAATCCCTGGGTGTGGTGGAGATGGGCTGGATCCATACCGGTCTGGAATATCAGGCGTTTCATACCCTGGCAATCTTCGGACTGGCTGTGGCGATGCAGCGTCGCATCAGCATCTGGTTTTACTGGAGCAGCGTATTTATGGCGCTGGGAACCGTTTTGTTCAGCGGTAGCCTCTATTGCCTTGCGCTGTCGCATTTACGCCTGTGGGCGTTTGTTACCCCGGTGGGCGGCGTCAGCTTCCTGGTCGGGTGGGTATTAATGTTAATCGGTTCGTTCCGTCTGAAACGCAAGGGCGTTGTTCATGAATAAAGTTGTCTTATATTGTCGCCCGGGCTTTGAAAAAGAGTGTGCCGCGGAAATTACTGATAAAGCCGCGAAGCGTGAAGTCTTTGGTTTCGCTCGCGTGAAAGAGAATGCGGGCTACGTTGTTTTCGAATGCTATCAGCCCGAAGATGCCGATAAACTGGTTCGCGAACTGCCGTTCAGCTCGCTGATTTTTGCCCGTCAGATGTTTGTGGCCGGTGAGCTGCTGCAGGATCTGCCGCCAGAGGATCGTATTACCCCTATTGCCGGTATGCTGCAGGGCGTTGTGGAGAAGGGCGGTGAGCTGCGCGTTGAGGTGGCCGATACTAACGAAAGCAAAGAGCTGATGAAGTTCTGCCGCAAATTCACCGTGCCGCTGCGCGCCGCACTGCGTGACAGCGGCGTGCTGACCAACTACGAGACGCCAAAGCGTCCGGTGGTGCATGTCTTCTTTATCGCCCCGGGCTGTTGCTACGCCGGGTATTCCTATACCACCAACAATTCGCCGTTTTACATGGGGATCCCGCGTCTTAAGTTCCCGTCCGACGCGCCGAGCCGTTCCACCCTCAAGCTGGAAGAGGCGTTCCATATCTTTATTCCGGCCGACGAGTGGGATGAGCGTCTGGCAAACGGGATGTATGCGGTGGATCTGGGGGCCTGTCCGGGGGGCTGGACCTATCAGCTGGTGAAACGCAACATGTGGGTCTACTCCATTGATAATGGCCCGATTGCGCAAAGCCTGATGGACACAGGCCAGGTGACCTGGCTGCGCGAGGATGGTTTCCGCTATCGTCCGAACCGCAATAACATCTCGTGGCTGGTGTGCGATATGGTAGAAAAGCCGGCCAAGGTGGCCGCGCTGATGGCTACCTGGCTGGTCAACGGCTGGTGCCGCGAGGCGATTTTCAACCTCAAGCTGCCGATGAAAAAGCGCTACGAAGAGGTTTCCCAGAACCTGGCATACATCCAGACCCAGCTTGCAGAGCATGGCATCAATGCGGAGATCCAGGCGCGTCAACTGTACCACGACCGCGAAGAGGTTACCGTGCATGTACGCCGCTGGTGGGCTGCCGTAGGTGGCCGTCGCGACGAGCGGTAATCTGTACAACGCCCGGAGGCGCTACGCTTACCGGGCCTACAACACCCCTCGTCCCGCAGGCCCGGTAAGCGCAGCGCCTCCGGGCATGACGTCACACTCGCTCTAACCTGAGCTGCTGCAAATTCCCGTCTAGCTGTAAATCCGTCTGCAATCGCGCCACGTCCCGGCAGATAAAGGCCATCTCTTTGTGCGCCTCCAGCTTTTTGCGCCACTTCTCCGGCACCTCATCCAGATGGGCGTAAATCCCTTCCAGATCCTGAAAATCAGCCAGCAGTTGGGCGGCACTTTTCGGGCCAATGCCCGCCACGCCCGGCACCCTTGAGCTGCTGATCCCCGCCAGTCCCCAGTAATCCGGCAGCTGCTGGGGTGATACGCCAAACTCACTGGCGATAAAGGGCGCGTCGAGCCAGCGTTTCTGAAAATAGTCGCGAATGCGAATGGTGGGGGAAAGCAGCTGACAATAGCCTTTGTCCGTCGAAACAATGGTAGCCTGATGGCCTGCACTGGCCACTTTGACCGCCAGAGTCGCCGCGAGATCGTCGGCTTCGTTGCCCTGAGCACCCCAGCAGGGAACCCCTCGCTGCTCAAAGGCGGCGCGTATCACAGGCATTTCGACGTGCAGATCGTCCGGCATCGGCGCGCGGCCAGCTTTATAATCCGGCAGACGCTGGTGACGCCAGCCGCTGTTGCGGGCTTCATCGTCAAAAACGGCAACCGCATGGCTGGGCTGGCTGTGACGAATAAGCTGCTCCAGAGCATGCAGGCAGGTATCCTTGCAGGGGGTGCCCTGTACCGCATGAATGCGGCGGATAAGATTCAGCGCGTCGACAATAAGCAAATGAACAGCCACAGATAATCCCTCTTATATCCAGTGGATTAAGGGTAACACCGTCGGCAGAATGAAACTACGAGAGGCGGGAAGAACGGGAAGGAGCCTCGCAAAACAAGGCTCCTTTTGAGGCTTAGTCGCAGGTCACGATCTTCATCGCCAGACCACCGCGAGAGGTTTCACGGTATTTGGCGTTCATATCTTTACCGGTTTCATACATGGTCTCGATCACTTTATCGAGGCAGACGCGCGGCTCGCTGGTGCGGCGCAGCGCCATACGTGCGGCGTTCACCGCCTTCACGGAGGCAATGGCATTACGCTCGATACAGGGCACCTGCACCTGGCCGGCAACCGGATCGCAGGTCAGACCGAGGTTATGTTCCATGCCAATTTCTGCCGCAATGCAGACCTGCGCCGGACTGCCGCCCAGCAGCTCTGCCAGACCCGCTGCCGCCATGGAGCAAGCCACGCCCACTTCGCCCTGACAGCCCACTTCGGCGCCAGAGATCGAGGCGTTCATCTTATACAGCGAGCCAATGGCGCTGGTTACCAGCAGATAGCGGGCCAGTGAGTTGGCGTTTACTTCGCGGATAAACTTGTCGTAATAAGCCAGCACCGCAGGAACGATACCGCAGGCACCGTTCGTTGGGGCCGTTACTACGCGGCCACCCGCGGCGTTCTCTTCGTTCACCGCCAGCGCGAACATATTGATCCAGTCCACGACCGCCATCGGATCGCTGGTGGTTTTATCGCTGCTCACCAGCATACGACGCAGGGCCGCAGCACGGCGTGGAACACGCAGTTTACCGGGCAGCACGCCCTCGGTGGTGATACCGCGCTCAATACCGCCGCGCATCACTTCCCAGACGTTAGCAAAGTGCTGTTCCAGTTCTTCTTTGCTGTGTAGCGCCAGCTCGTTTTTCATCATCAGGCCGGAGAGGGAGAGGCCGCTCTCCTGGCAATGACGCTGAAGGTCGGCAGCCGTTTTATACGGGTACGGCACCGCGACAGGCGCGCTCTCTGGCTGCCCAAAATGGTCTTCGTCGACGATAAAACCGCCGCCGATAGAGTAATAGGTTTGGCTGTAAATCGCCTTGTCGCCTGCCAGCGCGGTGATGCGCATACCATTTTCGTGCAGCGACAGGTTGTCGGCGTGGAAATTCATGCAGCGATCAACCGGGAATTCAACTTCATGCTCACCGTTGGCCAGCAGCAGTCG
This sequence comes from Leclercia sp. UBA5076, assembly GCF_002416465.1. Classification (NCBI taxonomy): domain Bacteria; kingdom Pseudomonadati; phylum Pseudomonadota; class Gammaproteobacteria; order Enterobacterales; family Enterobacteriaceae; genus Leclercia; species Leclercia sp. UBA5076. The sequence goes on along the minus strand of NZ_DIAO01000013.1, from coordinate 83,545 downwards.
GCCATGGGTGTTAACGTCCTGGATAAAGCCCGGGATGGCGTCAATATCAACACTATCCGGCAGGTTGCCCGCCAGGCCCATAATGATGGCGATATCGGTATGGTGACCTTTGCCGGTCAGCGACAGGGAGCCATAGACATCTACAACCACGCGGGTGGTGTCGTGCAGTATTCCGCGCGCAATAAGATCGTCCGTGAACTGTTTACCTGCTTTCATTGGCCCGACGGTGTGCGAGCTGGAAGGACCAATACCAATTTTAAAAATATCGAAAACGCTAATCATGATGCGTCCGTTGCTTTACGTCAGAGGAGTAGATTGCGCCATCCGAAGATGGCGCGGGAGGCATTACGCGAACAGCGAGTAGAAGATAGCGGAGATAGCAATCAGACCCATAACCACAACGAAGACGTTGCTGATCTGGCCGCTGTATTTACGCATCGCTGGCACTTTCTGAATGGCGTACATCGGCATCAGGAACAGGATCATCGCGATGACCGGGCCGCCCAGGGTTTCGATCATGCCGAGGATGCTCGGGTTCAGGGTCGCAACCGCCCAGGTGGTCAGCAGCATGAACAGCGCAGTGATTTTGTTCAGCTTGTTGATTTCAATGCTCTTACCTTTGCCACGCAGAGATTTAATTACCATACCGTTAAAACCTTCACGTGCGCCCAGATAGTGGCCGAGGAAGGATTTAGTGATAGCGATAATGGCAATGATTGGCGCCATCCAGGCAATCACCGGGGCATTAAAGTGGTTCGCCAGGTAAGAGAGAATCGAGATGTTCTGCTCTTTCGCTGCCGCCAGATCCGCCGGGGAGAGGCTCAGTACGCAGCTGAAGACGAAGAACATAACGGTCAGCACCATCATCACGTGAGCGCGAGCCAGGATACTGGAGCACTTCTTCTCGGCGCCCTGGCCGTACTCTTCACGCTTCGCCACGGCGAAGGAGGAGATGATCGGCGAGTGGTTAAAGGAGAAGACCATTACCGGGATTGCCAGCCACAGGGTCATCCACAGGCCATTACCGGTGGCGGACGCGCTGCTCAGGGAGAGGGTTTCCAGCGCTGCGCCGTTCCACTGAGGGATCAGGTAGCAGGCCAGCACCATCAGGGCGATAACGAACGGGAACACCAGCACGCTCATCGCTTTTACAATCATCTGCTCACCGAAGCGCACGATAGTCATCATGCCGACAATCAGGATCAGCGACAGAATGGCGCGCGGTGGCGGCGTCATGCCCAGCTGGTGGGTCATAAAGCTGTCAACGGTGTTGGTGATAGCCACGCTATACACCAGCAGGATTGGGTAGATGGCAAAGAAGTAGAGCAGGGTAATCAGCTTACCTGCGCCAATCCCGAAGTGCTCTTCAACCACTTCAGTGATGTCTTCGCCCGGATTTTTGCCGGAGAGCACAAAACGGGTCAGGCCGCGGTGTGCGAAGTAGGTCATCGGGAACGCAATGATTGCCATGATGATCAGCGGAATTAAGCCGCCAACACCCGCGTTAATAGGCAGGAAGAGAACACCAGCGCCGATTGCTGTGCCGTACAGGCCAAGCATCCACATGGTATCGGTTTTACGCCATCCGCTTCGGGTTTCAATCGAAGCAACGGTGCTGGTTTGAGTGGTTTCCATCTGTGTCTCCAGGAAGTAGCTAATGTCAGGTTTCTGGTCAAATTCGATGCAAAAAGGGCTAATCGTAATATGAAATTCGCTCAGTGACGGTTTTTATATAATTTTTCTCCGTAACTATCGGCGGGCGGAAAGATACATTTTCGTAATGGATCTATCAGTGATCCCGATCTCAAATGCAATAATCTACTTTTGAGGTGGATATCTTTAGACCATTTATCTGTTAATAAAACATCACAGCGAATTTCTGGGCGCGAAGGCTAACATTAACGATATGTAGCGTGATAGAGAGCCCGGTAATATAGGTGTCATACGCTGTAAAAGTGGGTTTTTAGAGGATTTTTTCGTGATTTAAGACGTTTGTAGCTAATAAATAACGCTTGGAAATTGTACGTAATCGTTTGCGTTTGGTTATCTAAACGCAAAAAGATAAGTTACGGTGATATCTCAAGCCACGCCATGTGGCTGAAGGGAATAAAAAAGCCAGGCGGCTGAAGGCGATTCCCGGCGGGGGAGAGTGAGAAGGTGCCCGACACGCAGCCGGGCACGGGTGTTATGCGCAAATCTCGTAGCAGGGGATGTAGGCGCTGCCCGGAAGTTTCATACGATGCTGAGCGACAAAGCCCTGGAGCAGATCGTCCATGCGGCGCATCATTTCGCGGTCGCCATGAATTTTATAGGGACCAAACTCCTCAATGGCCTGGATACCTACCTCTTTAACGTTACCGGCTACGATGCCCGAGAAGGCGCGACGCAGATCGGCGGCCAGCGTTTCAACCGGCTGATCGGGGTAGAGCTTCAGGTTAGCCATATTTTCATGGGATGGCTCAAACGGGATCTGCAGATCGGGCGAAATACGGATCGACCAGTTAAAGCTGTAGGCATCCCCGGTATCCCGGCGGTTCTCTTTCACCAGCGGCATGGCCTTTTTCATCTGGCGTGCCACTTCTGCGGCATCGTCAATAATAATGCGATAGTGACGACGGGCCGTTTCCCCCAGCGTATGCACAATGAACTCATCCAGGACGCGGAAGTAGTCGGCGCTCTCTTTCGGGCCGGTGAGGATCAGCGGCAGCACCTGATCGTGGTTTGCCGGATGCATCAGAATGCCCAGCAGATAGAGCAACTCTTCTGCTGTCCCTACGCCGCCCGGGAAGATGATAATCCCGTGGGCGATACGGACAAACGCCTCCAGACGTTTCTCAATGTCCGGCATGATGATCAGTTCGTTAACCAGCGGATTGGGTGGTTCAGCGGCGATAATAGACGGCTCGGTCATACCGATGAAGCGGCCCTCTTTGTAACGCTGCTGCGCATGGCCCACTGCCGCTCCCTTCATTGGCGCCTCCATCGCACCCGGGCCACAGCCTGTGCAGATGTTCAGCTCGCGCAGACCCAACTGGGTGCCCACGCGACGGGCGTAGAGATATTCGGTTTCGTTAATGGAGTGACCACCCCAGCACACCACCATGCTTGGCGCTTCGCCCACGTGCAGAGCACGGGCGTTACGCAGAATAGAGAAGACCAGGTTGGTAATATGAACGGAGCTTTCCAGGTTCAGATGCTGAAAACGACCGGCGTTATTGATCTGGCCGTTCACAAACAGGATATCGCGCAGGACCGCAAACAGGTTGGCCTGCAGCGCACGAATGATGCGCCCGTCAACAAAGGCCTCTTCTGGCGGGTTAATCAGTTCCAGCTTTACGCCACGTTCCCGGCGCAGGACATTGATATCAAAGCTTTCAAAGCGCGACAGCAACTCTTTGCTGTTGTCGGTGAGGCTACCGGAGTTCAGAACGGCAAGTGAACAGTTGCGAAACAATTGATAAAGATCGCTGCTGGCCGTGCTCTTGAGCATGTCCACTTCCAGCTGCGATAACATATCCATTGAGCCAAGCGGGCTAATATGTGTAATCAAGTGAGCTCCTTACGGGACGTTTATCGTCTTTCCCCGTTGATTACAATAGCCCTGGCTTATGACCTTTCACAACCTAAAGCGCGGAACATACCGCGCATATTATAAATTTATTTATTTTACTGACGCACTAACCGACCGATGGCAGGAACAAAATCGGTATTGCTGCGCCACGGGTTGATATCCAGTCCGCCGCGTCGGGTATAGCGGGCATAGACGCTGAGCGCCTCCGGCTGGCAGAAATGAAGAATATCGTTGAAGATGCGCTCCACGCACTGCTCGTGGAACTCATTGTGGTTACGGAAGGAGACCAGGTAGCGCAGCAGCTTCTCACGATCGATTTTTGCCCCGCGATACTGGATCTGCACCGAACCCCAGTCAGGCTGATGGGTAATCAGGCAGTTGGATTTGAGCAGGTGGCTGACCAGCGTCTCTTCCACCACTTTGCCGCTGGCACTCTTTTCCAGCCACGCGGTGTCAAACTGATAGTTGTCGATCTCAATATCTTGATCGTCGATGCAGGTGCCGTGGAAGTGGGCGATGGGCTGGCCTTCAAGCTCATCAATCCGGTAGAGCGCCACCGTGACCTTACCCTGGGCACAGGCGCTTAAATCCCTCTCCAGAGTGCGCTGTACCGCTTCCCAGCTCTCAAAGCGGGTCTGGTTAAAGCTGTTGAGGTAGAGCTTAAAGCTTTTGGACTCCACCAGATTGACGCTGGTGTAATCCAGCTCAACATGACCCACTGCCACCTGCGGTAAACCGCGGGCGTTAAGCCAGGAGAGCTCGTAGAGCGTCCAGATATCGCCGCCGTGGAAAGGCAGGGCATCGGCCTTCAGGCCCAGCGGATCGCGGTTGAGGCTGCGCGGCACCCCCTGCAAAAGGCTGGCATCGTAGATGTCGCGGTAGGCTGTGCTTTTGCCCAGCGTCAGGCCCGATAAGGCATCATGGTTTTCGTAAGACATGTTTCATTGTCACTTTAAAGGTAAACTATGGGCTGAGTGTATCCTGGCTTATATGAAGAGAGAAACCGGTGGATAAAGAGACTGCTGCTGCGTTAACCGCATTTACCACGCGTTACTGTGACGCCTGGCATGAACAGAAAGCGTCATGGCCGCAAAGCGAAGAGCTGTACGGCGTGCCTTCACCCTGCATTATCACCTCTTCCGGCGAGACCGTGACCTGGCAGCCGCAGCCGTTTACCGCTGAGCAGAGTGTAAAAGCCATTGAACGTGCCATGGACATTGTGGTACAACCTCCGGTTCACGCGTTCTATACCACACAGTTCGCCGGGGATATGTGCGCTCGCTTTGATAATGAAGCGATGACGCTGCTGCAAACCTGGAGCGAAGAAGACCTGCTGCGCGTGCAGGAGAACCTGATTGGGCACCTTGTTACCCAGAAGCGCCTGAAGCTATCGCCAACGTTGTTTATCGCCACGCTCGACAGTGAGATGGACGTTATCTCTGTCTGCAACCTTACAGGTAACGTGATAAAAGAGACGCTGGGTACGCAGAAGCGTCAGATCCTCTCCGCTTCCCTTGCGGATTTTCTTAATCATCTTCATCCCGTCGTGTAATCCTGCATACTACTGCGCGTGTGAGAGATCTCTTACAGAGTTTGTGAGAGATCGCCCTTATTAGTTGAATGCTTTAACCATCCCGCTATTTAATAATCACTAATTTATCAGTGACTTGTCTTTTTAAAACGCTTAGCACAGATACGCAAACTTTTTAATTTGGCTTACGTAGTACCTTGTAAGACGAAGCGGAATCATGGATTCTATCTCCGTCGACAGGAAGCCGACACAAGAAATGAACATTAGGATGATGACGTTTCTTAATAAGGACACGTCAGGAAGACGCTACAAGGAAGGCTTCAGGATGAAGCAAGAGGATCACGCAGGACGCGTTGAAGGACACCTCCAGGAAGGAGAATGAGAGCCGGTACAGATGTCCGGTGGGTCAGGAAGACCAGGACGCTTCAGGAAGAAGCAGTCACATCAGGACGATGTGCGCAGGATGCAGCGGTCAAGGGAAGACCAGGCCTTAGGGTCAGAGGAAAAGTTGTCACGGATGAGCAGGGAGCACTAAAAGTAGCTGGATTGCTACGAAACGAACCGGGAGCACTGTTTTTACAGTGCTCCCTTTTTTTATTTCTGCGTGGTCTTTGCTATGCTGCGCGCCGTTCACATTTTCAGTTGAGGTTTGTATGACCCATCACGACAACGTGCGCGCGCAACTGCACGCCATTGAAGCTTTACTGCGCGACCATCAGCTGTGGCAGGAGACGGCGCCGCAGCCAGAGGCTTTTGAGAGCACGCAACCTTTCTGTATGGATACCCTGGAGCCGTTTGAGTGGCTGCAATGGGTTCTCATTCCCCGCATGCATGCACTGCTCGACAGCGGCCATCCGCTACCTCAGAGCTTTGCCGTGGCGCCCTATTATGAAATGGCGCTGGACGCTGCCCATCCTTCACGCGACGCGGTGCTGGCCGTGCTGCTGGCCCTCGATACGCTCTTCGGCGACGAAGCATGATCGAGATCCTCTATCAGGATGAGTGGCTGGTCGCCGTTAATAAGCCCTCCGGCTGGCTGGTGCACCGTAGCTGGCTGGACCGGGATGAAAAAGTGGTGGTGATGCAGACGGTGCGCGACCAGATCGGTCAGCATGTCTTCACTGCCCACCGTCTGGACAGACCCACTTCCGGCGTTCTGCTGATGGGACTCTCCAGCGAGGCCGGTCGACGTCTGGCGCAGCAGTTTGAGCAGCATCAGATCCAGAAACGCTACCATGCGATTGTCCGGGGCTGGCTGACAGAGTGCGCCACGCTTGATTACCCCCTGACGGAAGAGCTGGATAAAATTGCCGATAAGTATGCCCGCGACGACAAAGGCCCGCAGCCCGCGGTAACCGACTATCGCGGCATGGCGACCACTGAAATGCCGGTTGCCACCAGTAAGTTTCCCACCACGCGCTATAGTCTGATTGAACTGGAGCCGAAAACCGGGCGTAAGCACCAGCTGCGACGCCACCTTGCCCATCTTCGCCATCCGATCATCGGCGACAGCAAGCATGGCGACTTGCGGCAAAACCGCAGCGCCGCGGAGCATTTCGGCTGCCATCGTCTGATGCTACACGCCAGCCAGCTGCAACTTATCCATCCGTTTACCGGCAAGCCACTGACGATCCGGGCCGGGCTGGACGAGGTGTGGATGCAGGCGTTGTCACAGTTTGGATGGCGCGGACAACTCCCCGAAAATGAAAGGGTTGAGTTTGACGTAACCAACGTTCAGGATGATCGGAACGAGCGTTTAATCAGGGAGTAAAACATGGCGGTAATCGGAATTTTTGTCGGCACGATGTACGGTAACTCGCTGCTGGTGGCAGAAGAGGCCGAAGCGATTCTGGCAGGCATGGGTCATAAAGCCACGGTCTATGAAGATCCCGATCTGGCCGACTGGGAAAAATATCAGGGCCAGTATGTGCTGGTGGTCACCTCGACAACCGGGCAGGGCGATCTCCCGGACAGCATTGTTCCGCTATTCCAGGGAATTAAAGATAAGCTGGGTTATCAGCCGGAAATGCGTTACGGCATTATTGCGCTCGGTGACAGCACTTACGCGAATTTCTGCGGTGGCGGTAAGCTGTTCGACGCTCTGTTACAGGAGCAAAGCGCGCAGCGCGTGGGTGATATGCTGATGATTGACGCCTCTGAACACCCTGAGCCGGAAGGCGAATCCAATCCCTGGGTTGAACAGTGGGGCACATTGCTAAAATAAGTTCCTGCCCTCCCTGAGCGGAGGGCCAGAACCCTTTGCCAGTTAACAAAGCGACCATGCAGCCAGTATAAGTTAACTGAATCGAGTAAGCTTTGGGCAATCGCCCGTAAATCCTCATCTGAAGCGCGGTTATTAGCAGGCATTTTCACTGCGTCAAGCGACCTGTTTCACACTCCCGTTATTCCCTGGCACTGGCCTCCCCCTTACGGGCAGGCAGTTTTCATTTCCGTGAAGTCTCTTCCATTGTCCTGGGCTTTTGCCACAAACAACCGCACAGAGCCGTGCCAATGTTGTGTTGATGCACGGTGAGAGGGGCCAGGTTCCTTTCTTATACTTTTTCCGCCAGTTAATAAAAATGCAGTCAGTAAGGCGAAACGACCTACATGTTCGAACTGCAAAAACACATACACGTCATTCTGATTACCCTACGGTTGAGCTGTTCAGAATGAACGTAGCGAAAACGCTATGATTCAGGAGTGCAAGAATGAGTTCATTAAGCCAAGCGGCGAGCAGCGCTGAAAAGCGTACTAACGCCCGCTACTGGATAGTGGTGATGCTGTTTATCGTCACATCCTTCAACTATGGCGACCGCGCCACCCTGTCGATTGCCGGTTCAGAAATGGCAAAAGATATCGGTCTGGATCCGGTCGGTATGGGGTATGTTTTCTCGGCATTTTCATGGGCCTATGTTATCGGCCAAATTCCTGGCGGTTGGCTGCTGGATCGCTTCGGTTCAAAACGCGTCTATTTCTGGTCCATTTTCATCTGGTCCATGTTTACCCTGCTGCAGGGCTTTGTCGATATCTTTAACGGCTTTGGCATCATTGTCGCGCTCTTTACCCTGCGCTTCCTCGTCGGGCTGGCAGAAGCCCCATCCTTCCCCGGCAACAGCCGAATCGTGGCTGCCTGGTTCCCGGCTCAGGAGAGGGGAACGGCGGTCTCCATTTTTAACTCTGCACAATACTTTGCCACCGTCATCTTTGCGCCCATCATGGGCTGGCTGACGCACGAGGTGGGCTGGTCGCATGTGTTCTTCTTTATGGGCGGTCTGGGCATTGTGATCAGCTTTATCTGGCTGAAAGTGATCCACGAACCGAACCAGCATCCCGGCGTAAACCAGAAAGAGCTGGACTACATTGCCGCAGGCGGCGCGCTGATCAACATGGATCAGGCGAGCAGCAAAGCGAAAGTCCCCTTCAGCCAGAAATGGGGCCAAATCAAACAGCTGGTGGGTTCCCGCATGATGCTCGGGATCTATCTCGGCCAGTACTGCATCAACGCCTTAACCTACTTCTTTATTACCTGGTTCCCGGTCTATCTGGTGCAGGCGCGCGGCATGTCAATTCTGAAAGCCGGGTTTGTCGCCTCCGTTCCGGCAATCTGCGGCTTTGTCGGCGGCGTACTGGGCGGGGTAATTTCCGACTGGCTGATGCGTCGTACTGGCTCGTTGAATATCGCCCGTAAAACGCCAATCGTGCTGGGTATGCTGCTCTCCATGACGATGGTGATGTGTAACTACGTGAACGCCGAGTGGATGATTATCGGCTTTATGGCGATGGCCTTCTTCGGTAAAGGTATCGGGGCGCTGGGCTGGGCGGTGATGGCAGATACCGCGCCGAAAGAGATCAGCGGTCTGAGCGGCGGTCTGTTCAACATGTTCGGCAACATCTCCGGGATCGTCACCCCGATCGCCATTGGCTACATTGTCGGTACCACCGGTTCGTTCAACGGGGCGCTGATCTACGTCGGTATCCATGCCCTGGTAGCGGTACTGAGCTACCTGGTCCTGGTGGGTGATATCAAACGTATCGAGCTGAAACCTGTTACGGAGCGTTGATGATGAGTATGCAATCCAGCCCTGTCGTCACTGAAATGAAGGTTATCCCGGTTGCCGGCCAGGACAGTATGCTGCTGAACATTGGCGGCGCGCATAACGCCTGGTTTACCCGTAATATCGTGGTACTGACCGATAACGCCGGGAATACCGGCGTAGGTGAAGCGCCTGGCGGCGAGGTGATCTACCAGACCCTGGTGGATGCCATTCCGCAGGTGGTGGGTCAGGAGGTGGCGCGCCTGAACAAAGTGGTGCAGCGCGTACACAAAGGCAACCAGTCTGCCGATTTCGATACGTTCGGCAAAGGTGCCTGGACCTTTGAGCTGCGGGTGAATGCGGTGGCGGCGCTGGAAGCGGCGCTGCTGGACCTGCTCGGCAAAGCGCTGAACGTGCCGGTGTGTGAACTGCTCGGCCCTGGAAAACAGCGCGATGCGGTCACCGTGCTGGGCTATCTCTTCTACCTGGGCGATCGCACCAAAACCGATCTCCCTTACCTCGAACGTTCGCCGGGCAGCCACGAGTGGTATCACCTGCGCCACCAGGAGGCGCTCTCCAGTGAGGCGGTGGTCCGCCTCGCGGAAGCGGCGCAGGATCGCTACGGCTTTAAGGATTTCAAACTGAAAGGCGGCGTTCTGCCGGGCGAGCAGGAAATTGAGAGCGCCCGCGCCCTGAAAAAACGCTTCCCGGATGCCCGCATTACCGTGGATCCCAACGGCGCCTGGCTGCTGGATGAAGCTATCGCCCTGTGCAAAGGGCTGGGCGATGTCCTGACCTACGCCGAAGATCCGTGCGGCGCCGAGCAGGGTTTCTCTGGCCGTGAGGTGATGGCGGAGTTCCGCCGCGCCACGGGCCTGCCGGTAGCGACCAACATGATCGCCACCAACTGGCGCGAGATGGGACATGCCGTCATGCTCAACGCGGTCGATATTCCGCTGGCGGACCCGCACTTCTGGACCCTTTCCGGCGCGGTACGGGTGGCGCAGCTGTGCGATGACTGGGGCCTGACCTGGGGTTGTCACTCCAACAACCACTTTGATATTTCGCTGGCGATGTTTACCCATGTCGGTGCCGCCGCACCGGGCACGCCGACCGCTATCGACACCCACTGGATCTGGCAGGAAGGCGAAGCGCGCCTGACCAAAAATCCACTCGAAATTAAACACGGCAAGATTGCCGTACCTGACGCTCCGGGGCTTGGCGTGGAACTTGACTGGGATCAGATCCACAAAGCGCATGAGGCGTATAAGAAACTGCCAGGCGGCGCGCGTAATGACGCAGGCCCGATGCAGTACCTTATCCCCGGCTGGACCTTTGACCGTAAACGCCCGGCGTTCGGTCGCCACTGATTAAAGGATGGAATTATGAGCACGTCTACTACTCCTGTTGTGACCTCCATGCAGATTATCCCGGTCGCGGGTCATGACAGCATGCTGATGAACCTGAGCGGCGCCCATGCCCCGTTCTTCACCCGTAATATTGTGATTATCAAAGATAACGCCGGTCACACCGGGGTAGGTGAAATCCCGGGTGGCGAGAAGATCCGTAAAACGCTGGAAGATGCGATCCCGTTAGTGGTGGGTCAAACCCTGGGCGCCTATAAAAACGTTCTTAACGCCGTCCGTAACGAATTTGCCGACCGTGACGCAAGTGGCCGCGGGTTGCAGACCTTCGACCTGCGCACCACTATCCACGTGGTGACCGGTATTGAAGCGGCGATGCTCGACCTGCTGGGCCAGCATCTGGGCGTTAACGTCGCCTCCCTGCTGGGTGACGGGCAGCAGCGCACCGAAGTTGAGATGCTGGGCTACCTGTTCTTTGTGGGCAACCGCAAGCTGACCCCGCTGCCGTACCAGAGCCAGCCGGATGAGCAGTGCGACTGGTATCGCCTGCGCCATGAAGAGGCGATGACCCCTGATGCGGTGGTCCGTCTGGCGGAAGCCGCCTACGAGAAGTACGGCTTTAACGATTTCAAACTCAAGGGCGGCGTGCTGGCGGGTGAAGAAGAAGCCGAATCGATCATTGCACTGGCGAAACGCTTCCCACAGGCGCGCGTCACCCTCGATCCAAACGGCGCATGGTCGCTGGACGAGGCGATCCGCATCGGTAAGCGTCTGAAGGGCGTGCTGGCCTATGCGGAAGATCCGTGCGGTGCCGAGCAGGGCTTCTCCGGGCGTGAAGTGATGGCCGAGTTCCGCCGCGCCACCGGTCTGCCAACCGCCACCAACATGATCGCCACCGACTGGCGTCAGATGGGGCATACCCTGTCGCTGCAGTCGGTGGATATCCCGCTGGCGGATCCGCACTTCTGGACCATGCAGGGCTCGGTGCGCGTGGCGCAGATGTGCCACGAGTTCGGCCTGACCTGGGGCTCACACTCCAACAACCACTTTGATATCTCGCTGGCGATGTTCACCCACGTGGCCGCTGCCGCGCCGGGCAACATCACCGCCATCGACACCCACTGGATCTGGCAGGAGGGCAACCAGCGCCTGACCAAACAGCCGTTCGAAATCAAGGGCGGTATGGTGCAGGTACCAACCACACCGGGTCTGGGCGTGGAGCTGGATATGGATCAGGTGATGAAGGCGCACGAGCTCTACCTGCAGCACGGTCTGGGCGCACGCGACGACGCGATGGCGATGCAGTACCTGATTCCGGAGTGGACCTTCAACAACAAACGCCCTTGCATGGTGCGTTAAGTCCGGTGCCGGTTCCTGCGGGAGTCGGCATTATCTCTTGCGTGACGGGTGTATGCTTATGGTAGTCAACATGCGTAAGGACGGCTTATGAAAATAGTGATCGCACCGGACTCTTACAAAGAGAGCCTGAGTGCCCTGGCAGTGGCAACGGCGATAGAGCAAGGATTTTGCGAGATTTTCCCCACGGCGGAGTACGTGAAACTGCCGGTTGCCGATGGCGGGGAGGGCACCGTGGAAGCGATGGTCGCCGCCACCCAGGGTGAAATTATTCAGGTACGCGTAACGGGGCCGCTCGGCGAGCATGTTGACGGTTTTTATGGCCGCTCCGGCGATGGAAAAAGCGCATTCATCGAGATGGCGGCGGCCAGCGGTCTGGAGCTGGTTCCCCCGGCCCAGCGCAATCCGCTGAAAACCACCTCCTGGGGAACCGGGGAGCTGATCCGCCATGCCCTGGATGCAGGCGTAAAACATATCATCATTGGGATTGGCGGCAGCGCCACTAACGATGGCGGCGCAGGGATGGTGCAGGCGCTTGGTGCGAAACTGCTGGACGAACAGGGTCACGCCATCGGTCCCGGCGGCGGTGAACTGGAAAGGCTGGCACGTATCGATATCAGCGGTCTGGATAAACGACTGACGGCGTGCCGCATTGAGGTGGCATGCGATGTCACTAACCCGCTGACCGGCGACAATGGCGCGTCCGCCGTGTTTGGTCCGCAAAAGGGGGCGACCTCAGAGATGATCGTGCGCCTCGATCGCGCGCTGACGCAGTATGCCCGGATCATCGCCCGCGACCTGGACGTTGACGTGCTCGGGCTGGCGGGTGGCGGCGCGGCGGGCGGTATGGGCGCGGCGTTGTATGCGTTTTGCGGCGCGCAGCTGCGCCAGGGTATTGAAATCGTCACCGATGCGCTCAATCTCGACGGCCTGGTGGCCGATGCCGATCTGGTGATCACCGGCGAAGGGCGGATCGACAGCCAGACCGTTCATGGCAAAGTGCCGGTAGGGGTGGCGAAGATTGCCAAACGCTACAATAAACCGGTCATTGGCCTCGCGGGCAGCCTGACGGCGGACGTCGGCGTGGTGCATGACCATGGCATCGACGCGGTGTTCAGCGTGATTTATACCGTCTGTACGCTGGAAGAGGCGCTGGAAGAGGCCGAAGAAAACGTGCGGATGGCGGCCCGCAATATCGCCGCCGTATTAAAAGTGGGAAGGGGGCTGTAATCCCTTCTGTTCCCCCTCTTCCTGTCGGGAGAGGGGCCTTACGACCCCAGCACCTTCATCGCTTCCCGCGTGACGTTATCCATCTCATCCAGCAACTCCAGGAACTCCGGCTCTAGCTCGCTTTCCGGCGTACCGGAACGTAACTGCTGCTCCAGCAGCTGACAGAGATTCTTAAGACGCGGCACCCCGCTGTACCCGCAGCTGCCGTGCAGCTTATGGATCGCCCCGACCAGGTCTTCCGGGTTTTCTCCCACCAGTTGTTCTTCCACTTTATTGCGGATCTCTGGCAGGAACGCGACCAGCATCTGCAGCATCTCCCGCGCGAGGTCATTTTTGCCCGCCGCCTGACGCAGCGCCAGCTGCCAGTCGAGGGTGGCACTGACGTTAGTCACAATCTCCGGAACCGCCGGCGGAATCTCCGGTGCGGGGATCCAGTTGCCTGTGGTAGGGCCGGGTTTGTAGCGCAGCAGCAGGCTGTGCAGTTTCTCTTCTTCAATCGGCTTCGCCAGATAGTCGTTCATCCCGGCGCTCAGCAGCTTCTCCTTTTGCCCCGCCATCGCATGCGCCGTCACGGCAATCACCGGGGTTTGCTGCTGATGAGGAAGCTGGCGAATCAGTTCACAGGCGCGGATGCCGTCCATACCGGGCATCTGAATATCCATCATGATCAGGTCAAACTGCTTCTCCTTCGCTCGCTCCACCGCCTGCAGACCGCTCTCGCACAGTTCGACATGCTGAACCTGATCCTCCAGCAACGCCCCGATCAGCTTCAGGTTGGCGGGGTTGTCATCCACCGCCATCACGGTCATCGGCAGTTTGCTCTCATCGCTGGTCATCGGTGCGATGTGATGGTTCAGACGGCAATATTCCGTCAGCGTTGGCAACAGGCGCGTGGCCGTCAGCGGTTTCAGCAGGCAGGCGGCCGCCCCGTCATGTTTTAGCTCCTCGGCGTTGATCTGGGCATGGCAGGGCAGGGCCAGCAGCAGGTAATCGGTCATCGAGGCCGCTTTCGCCAGCCGCTCCTCCTGCATGGTCAGATCGCCGGTAAAGGTCACCGGGATCCCCAGCAGCAGGATGTCGTAATGGTCAACCGGCAGCGTGGAGAAGTTCGGGCTGTAGACCACCTCCAGCGGCGTCGTGCTTAACACATCGAGGGTGCTTTGCGCGGCGGCGGTATTGGGCTCCACGTACGCCAGCCGTTTACCCTGCAGGCAATCCATGGCCGGACGATCGGTCAGCACGTTCGGGTTCAGGTCGAGGTTGATATGGAACCAGAAGGTCGAACCCCGGTTAGGCTGGCTGTGGAAGGAGATATCGCCCCCCATCTCATTAACCAGTTTTTGCGTGATGACCAGCCCCAGCCCGGTACCGCCGTGGCGGCGGGAGATACTGGCGTCGGCCTGGCGGAAGGCCTGGAACAGCCGGGACTGATCGCGCTCAGGAATACCGATCCCCGTGTCGCGGATCTGCACCTCAATCTGCACTTTGGTATTGCTGATGGAGCGTTTTTCGACCAGCACGTCGATGTTCCCGCTCTCGGTGAACTTAATGGCGTTACCCACCAGGTTGGTGATCACCTGTTGCAGGCGCAGCGGATCGCCAATGACGTTGTCCGGCACATCATTTTTAATGTTCAGCGTAAGCTCCAGCCCCTTGTCGTGGGAGGAGTGCGCCAGTAGGGTGACCACCTCATCCAGGGTGTTGCGCAGCGGGAACGGAATACTCTCGAGGATCAATTTGCCCGCTTCGAGCTTGGAGAAGTCCAGTACGTCATTGATGATCGCCAGCAGGTTGTTGGCGGAGCGTTCAATGGTATGCAGGTGGTCACGCTGGGTCGGGTTGAGCTCGGTTTTCAGCGTCAGGCGGGTAAAGCCAATCACCCCGTTGAGCGGGGTGCGCAGCTCGTGGGACATATTCGCCAGGAACTCCGACTTGATGCGTGCCGCCTCCTGGGCGCGTTTTTTAGCCAGATCCAGCTCAACGTTCTGGATCTCCATCTGCTCCAGCGTTTCGCGCAGGTCGGAAGTAGCCTGATCGACGTTATGCTGCATCTCCTCATGGTATGCCGCCAGCGACATGGCCATTGAGTTGATGCCGTTTTTCAGCATATCCAGCTCGCCGAGCATAAAGCCTTCGACGCGGCTGTCGAGCTGGCCCCGGCGGATCCGGTCGACGGTATTTACCATGTTGCGGATGGGGCTGGTTACATCCCGCATCAGACGCCAGCCGAAGATCAGCGCAATGCCGATACAGAACAGCATCATCACCGTGGAGATAAAGATCTCCCGGTACTGTTGCAGCCGCACGGACTTGAGATCCAGCTCCAGCGCCACATATCCCAACAGATTGTTATTGGGCTTAGCGTCCGACGCGGGAGATTCATCCGGTGAATAGCTTTCCGAAATAATAGGGGTGCGCAGGATCATTTTTTCATCCTGGCGGATCACGCTCAGCCGTTTTGGAAACGCCGTACCATCCGGCAGCTTCAGGGTGTCGGGATCAAGCTGAATATTGGAGGTCACAAACAGGTGATTATTTTGGTCATACACTGAAATCGCCCGCACAATGTCCGAATGACGACGGTGCAGAATGCTGATGAGCTGGCCGATGGGCTCGCGATTTTGCAGGTTCATGCCGTACTCGCTGGAGACCGCGAGCGGCTCAATAATGCTGGCACCGGCGTCCTCGAGCTGACGTTGCAGGTCGTTATAACGGTGCACCACGAAGAAGGTACTCAGCAGTAAACCAATGAGTACGGTAGGGGCGAGGATCAAAATCATCATGCGCGCACGCAGGCTGTAGTTGGTCATGGAGTTCCGTTATGGGACAATTAGAGTCAATATGTTCATTTGAGAAAATTCCCGGCGATGGCGCAATTCTACTCTGCAAAGCGACGCGTGACGACGCGTCAGATCATAACTGTTGAAGTGACAGACCTCGATCCGTTCGGACAGGGGGTGGCGCGCCACGAGGGCAAGACCGTATTTATTCCCGGCCTGCTGCCCCAGGAGCGTGCGGAAATCACCCTGATGGAAGAGAAACGTCAGTACGCACGCGGGCAGGTAAAGCGCCGTCTTAATGATAGCCCGGAACGTGAAACGCCTCGCTGCCCGCACTTTGGCGTCTGCGGCGGCTGCCAACAACAGCACGCCAGCGTCGCGCTGCAGGAGCGCAGCAAAAGCAACGCCCTGGCGCGCCTGCTGAAGCACGACGTTGATGAAGTGATCGTAGATAAACCCTGGGGCTACCGCCGCCGGGCGCGTCTGAGCCTCAATTATCAGCCGAAAACCGCGCGTCTGGAGATGGGCTTTCGCAAGGCCAACTCCAGCGACATCGTTGATGTCAGAGCGTGCCCCATTCTGGTGCCCCGTCTTGAGGCATTGCTGCCAGAGGTGCGCAAATGCCTCTCTGACCTGCAGGGCGTCCGCCATCTTGGGCACGTTGAGCTGGTGCTGGCGAACAGTGGCCCGCTGATGGTGCTGCGCCATACGGCGCCGCTGTCGGCCCGGGATCGTGAAAAACTGGAACGCTTTTCGCATTCTCATGACCTTGCGCTTTATCTCGCCCCGCAAAGCGAGATACTTGAGCAACTGAGCGGCGAAACGCCCTGGTATGATTCAGACGGGCTACGCTTAACGTTCAGCCCGCGCGACTTCATTCAGGTTAACGACGGCGTTAACCAGCAGATGGTGGCGACCGCGCTGGCGTGGCTGGATATTCAGCCGGAGGACCGGGTACTCGACCTGTTTTGCGGGATGGGCAACTTTACCCTGCCGCTGGCAAAACGGGCACGAAGCGTGGTCGGCGTTGAAGGCGTGGCGGCGCTGGTGGAAAAGGGGCGCGATAACGCTGTTCACAATGCGCTGCAAAACGTGACATTTTTTCACGAAAATCTTGAAGAGGATGTTACCCAGCAGCCATGGGCGGCGCACGGTTTCGATAAAATCCTGCTTGATCCGGCACGCGCGGGCGCGCCAGGCGTGATGCAGCATATTATTAAACTGGCGCCCAAACGCGTGGTCTATGTTTCCTGTAATCCGGCAACGCTTGCCCGCGATAGCGAGGCGTTATTAGCGGCGGGTTACCAGATTCAGCGTCTGGCAATGCTTGATATGTTCCCGCACACTGGGCATCTGGAATCAATGGCGTTGTTTGAACACAATTGATGAGTTTCGGCTTGTCGAATTCGACAGGCAGGGGTCCCTAAAGGAGAGGACAATGGTTGCGGTAAGAAGTGCACATCTCAATAAAGCTGGTGAGTTTGACCCACAAAAATGGATCGCAAGTCTGGGGATTGCCAGCCAGCAGTCGTGTGAACGCTTAACCGAAACATGGGCCTACTGTCTGCGCACCACGCAGGGGCATCCCGATGCCGAGCTGCTGCTGTGGCGCGGCGTAGAGATGGTTGAGATCCTCTCCATGCTGAGTATGGATATCGACACCCTTCGTGCGGCTATGCTCTTCCCGCTGGCCGACGCCGAGGTGGTCACAGAAGAGGTGCTGCGCGAAAGCGTCGGGAAATCGATCGTGGCGCTGATCCACGGCGTGCGCGATATGGCGGCCATCCGTCAGCTCAAAGCCACCCACACCGATTCGGTCTCGTCTGAACAGGTGGATAACGTGCGTCGTATGCTGCTGGCGATGGTGGATGATTTCCGCTGTGTGGTCATTAAGCTTGCCGAACGCGTCGCCCACCTCCGGGAAGTCAAAGACGCGCCGGAAGACGAACGCGTGCTGGCGGCGAAAGAGTGCACCAACATCTATGCCCCGCTGGCGAACCGTCTGGGCATCGGCCAGCTGAAATGGGAGCTGGAGGATTACTGCTTCCGCTACCTGCACCCGGCGGAATACAAACGCATTGCTAAGCTGCTGCACGAACGCCGTATCGATCGGGAACACTACATCGATGAGTTTGTCGGCGGCTTACGTAAGTCGATGAAAGAAGAGGGGGTGAAGGCTGAAGTCTATGGCCGTCCGAAGCATATCTACAGCATCTGGCGCAAAATGCAGAAAAAGCATCTCGCCTTTGACGAGCTGTTTGATGTGCGCGCCGTGCGTATCGTCGCCGAGCGGCTGCAGGACTGCTACGCCGCGCTGGGGATTGTCCACACCCATTACCGTCACCTGCCGGATGAGTTTGACGACTATGTCGCCAATCCGAAACCGAACGGCTACCAGTCGATCCATACCGTGGTGCTGGGGCCGGGCGGCAAAACCGTCGAAATCCAGATCCGTACTAAGCAGATGCATGAGGAGTCCGAGCTCGGCGTCGCCGCGCACTGGAAGTATAAAGAGGGGCCCACAAGCGGGGCGCGCTCCGGTCACGAGGATCGTATCGCCTGGCTGCGTAAGCTGATTGCGTGGCAGGAGGAGATGGCCGACTCCGGTGAAATGCTCGACGAATTGCGCAGCCAGGTCTTTGACGACCGGGTCTACGTCTTTACGCCGAAAGGCGACGTGGTTGACCTGCCGGCAGGCTCAACGCCGCTCGACTTCGCCTACCACATCCATAGCGATGTGGGGCATCGCTGCATCGGCGCCAAAATCGGCGGGCGTATCGTGCCGTTCACCTACCAGCTGCAGATGGGCGACCAGATTGAGATCATCACCCAGAAACAGCCGAACCCGAGCCGCGACTGGCTGAACCCGAACCTCGGCTATGTCACCACCAGCCGCGGGCGCTCAAAAATTCATGCCTGGTTCCGCAAGCAGGATCGCGACAAGAATATTCTTGCCGGACGCCAGATCCTCGATGACGAGCTGGAGCATTTAGGCATCCACCTGAAAGAGGCAGAAAAATTCCTTCTGCCGCGCTACAACTTTAACGAGCTGGATGAGCTGCTGGCCGCCATTGGCGGTGGGGATATTCGTCTTAACCAGATGGTGAATTTCCTGCAGGCGCAGTTCAACAAACCGAGCGCGGAAGAGCAGGATGCGGCGGCGCTGAAGCAGCTTCAGCAGAAGAGCTACGCCCCCTCGCACCGTGGCAAAGAAAAAGACAAAGGCAGAGTGGTGGTGGAGGGCGTCGGCAACCTGATGCACCATATTGCCCGCTGCTGCCAGCCAATCCCGGGGGATGAGATTGTCGGCTTTATCACCCAGGGGCGCGGGATCTCCATTCACCGTGCGGACTGCGATCAGCTGGACGATTTACAGTCTCACGCGCCGGAACGCATCGTGGATGCGGTGTGGGGCGAGAGCTATTCCGCCGGTTATTCACTGGTAGTGCGGGTCTCAGCCAACGATCGCAGCGGCCTGCTGCGCGATATCACCACCATTCTGGCGAACGAGAAGGTGAACGTGCTGGGCGTCGCCAGCCGCAGCGATACGCGCCAGCAGCTCGCCACCATTGATATGACCATCGAAATCTATAACCTGCAGGTGCTGGGCCGTGTGCTCGGCAAGCTGAACCAGGTGCCGGATGTGATCGACGCCCGTCGTCTGCACGGCGGATAATCGCACCTTCTTTTGTAGGCCGGGTAAGGCGCAAGCCCCCACCCAGCATTTTTTTATCAGGACAATACTATGACCCAAATCGACCGCCTGCTCGGCATTATGCAACGTCTGCGCGACCCGGAAAACGGCTGTCCGTGGGATAAAGAGCAGACTTTCGCCACCATCGCCCCCTACACGCTTGAAGAGACCTACGAGGTGTTGGACGCTATCTCCCGGGAAGATTTTGACGATCTGCGCGGCGAGCTGGGTGACCTGCTATTCCAGGTGGTGTTCTATGCGCAGATGGCCCAGGAGGAGGGGCGGTTTGATTTCAACGATATCTGCGCCGCCATCAGCGACAAGCTGGAGCGCCGCCATCCGCACATCTTTGGTGATGCCACCGCCGAAAACAGTACCGAGGTTCTGGCCCGCTGGGAACAGATTAAAAGCGCGGAACGGGCTGAAAAGTCGCAACATTCGGCGCTGGACGATATTCCGTTAAGCCTGCCGGCGCTGATGCGCGCGCACAAGATTCAGAAACGCTGCTCGACGGTGGGGTTTGACTGGACATCCTTAGGCCCGGTGCTCGACAAAGTGCATGAAGAGATTGACGAGGTGATGCACGAAGCGCAGCAGGCGGTAGTGGATCAGGAGAAGCTTGAAGAGGAGATGGGCGATCTGCTGTTTGCCACCGTCAATCTTTCCCGTCATCTGGGTGTCAAAGCCGAAGTGGCGCTGCAGAAAGCGAACCTCAAATTCGAGCGCCGCTTCCGGGAAGTGGAGCGCATTATCGCGGCGCGCGGCCTGGAAATGACCGGCGTGGACCTCGACGCGATGGAAGAAGTCTGGCAGGAAGTAAAACGCCAGGAATCTGATCTCTAACGGGTTTTTGCGATCAAGCGCAATTTGTGTGATTTTTTAAATGACAAGCGCTTGATTTGCGTCAAAAACATTTACCCAAAAGGGGCTATTTTCTCACTCCCAATATGAGTCAAAGCCTGAGACAGGAGACGGAGAATGAAAGTTTGTGGCGCTCGCCGTGTTCGGGTATACTATTTTCCCGTCCTGGTTATTCCATCGTTTCACCCTAACTTCTCAGGTTCAGCATGACAACGAACTATATTTTTGTGACCGGCGGGGTTGTATCCTCTCTGGGTAAAGGCATTGCCGCAGCCTCCCTCGCAGCCATTCTTGAAGCCCGTGGCCTTAATGTGACCATGATGAAGCTGGATCCGTACATCAACGTCGATCCAGGTACCATGAGCCCGATCCAACACGGGGAAGTGTTCGTTACTGAAGACGGCGCTGAAACCGATCTGGACCTGGGTCACTACGAGCGCTTCATTCGCACCAAAATGACCCGTCGTAACAACTTCACGACTGGCCGTATTTACTCCGACGTTCTGCGCAAAGAGCGCCGTGGCGACTATCTGGGCGCTACCGTTCAGGTTATCCCGCACATCACTAACGCCATTAAAGAACGCATCATTGCGGGTGGCGAAGGTCACGACGTCGTGCTGGTTGAGATCGGCGGTACGGTAGGTGATATCGAATCCCTGCCGTTCCTCGAAGCGATCCGTCAGCTGGCGGTGGATATTGGTCGTGAACACGCGTTGTTCATGCACCTGACCCTGGTGCCGTACATGGCTGCCGCAGGTGAAGTGAAAACCAAACCGACCCAGCACTCCGTAAAAGAGCTGCTCTCCATCGGTATTCAGCCTGACATCCTGGTTTGCCGTTCCGATCGTGCCGTTCCGGCCAATGAACGTGCGAAAATTGCATTGTTCTGTAACGTGCCAGAAAAAGCCGTTATTTCAATGAAAGATGTCGATTCCATTTATAAAATTCCGGGCCTGTTGAAATCACAGGGCCTGGACGATTATATTTGTAAACGATTCAGCTTGAACTGTCCGGAAGCTAACCTGTCTGAATGGGAACAGGTTATTTACGAAGAAGCGAACCCGGCAGGCGAAGTGACTATCGGTATGGTCGGCAAGTACATCGAACTGCCGGACGCCTATAAGTCCGTTATCGAAGCGCTGAAACACGGTGGCCTGAAAAACCGCGTAACCGTCAACATCAAGCTGATCGATTCGCAGGATGTTGAAACCCGCGGTGTAGAAATTCTGAAAGATCTGGATGCTATTTTGATCCCTGGCGGCTTCGGCTACCGTGGCGTTGAAGGCAAGATCGCCACCGCACGCTATGCGCGTGAAAACAATATTCCTTACCTCGGCATTTGCCTGGGTATGCAGGTTGCACTGATTGAATTTGCCCGTAATGTGGTGGGCATGGAAAACGCGAACTCTACGGAATTTGTGCCAGACTGTAAGTACCCTGTTGTGGCGCTGATTACCGAATGGCGCGACGAAGAAGGTAACGTCGAAGTCCGTACCGAGAAAAGCGATCTGGGTGGCACGATGCGTCTGGGTTCTCAGGCTTGCCAGCTCTCTGATGACAGCCTGGTACGCCAGATGTACGGTGCGCCAGTCATCACTGAACGCCATCGTCACCGTTATGAAGTGAACAACCTGCTGTTGAAACAAATTGAAGCTGCGGGTCTGCGTATTGCGGGCCGCTCCGGGGATGATCAGTTGGTCGAGATCATCGAAGTGCCGAACCACCCGTGGTTCGTTGCCTGCCAGTTCCACCCGGAATTTACTTCTACGCCGCGTGATGGACATCCGCTGTTTGCTGGCTTTGTGAAAGCCGCGACGGAGTTCCAGAAGCGTCAGGCGAAGTAAGAAAAGTTAGAACGGCAACGCGTACCAGAGGTACGCGTTGTTTGTCTGGAGTTTTAGTTTAACTTGTACTGAGGAAAATCTAATGTCCAAAATCGTTAAAGTCATCGGTCGTGAAATCATCGACTCCCGTGGTAACCCGACTGTTGAAGCCGAAGTACACCTGGAAGGTGGTTTCGTAGGTATGGCTGCTGCGCCGTCAGGTGCTTCTACTGGTTCCCGCGAAGCGCTGGAACTGCGCGATGGCGACAAATCCCGCTTCCTGGGCAAAGGCGTAACCAAAGCGGTTGGCGCAGTAAACGGTCCTATTGCTCAGGCAATCCTTGGCAAAGATGCCAAAGATCAGGCTGGCATTGACAAGATCATGATCGATCTGGACGGTACTGAAAACAAATCTAACTTCGGTGCGAACGCAATCCTGGCTGTTTCCCTGGCTAACGCCAAAGCAGCAGCTGCTTCTAAAGGTCAGCCACTGTTCGAACACATTGCTGAACTGAACGGCACTCCAGGCAAATACTCTATGCCAGTTCCGATGATGAACATCATCAACGGCGGTGAGCACGCTGACAACAACGTCGACATCCAGGAATTCATGATTCAGCCGGTTGGCGCGAAAACTGTTAAAGAAGCCATCCGTATGGGTTCTGAAGTTTTCCATCACCTGGCAAAAGTTCTGAAAGCCAAAGGCATGAACACCGCTGTTGGTGACGAAGGTGGTTATGCACCTAACCTGGGTTCTAACGCCGAAGCACTGGCCGTAATCGCTGAAGCAGTTAAAGCAGCAGGCTACGAGCTGGGCACCGACATCACCCTGGCGATGGACTGTGCAGCATCTGAATTCTACAAAGACGGTAAATACGTTCTGGCTGGCGAAGGCAACAAAGCCTTCTCTTCCGAAGAGTTCACTCACTTCCTGGAAGAGCTGACCAAACAGTACCCAATCGTCTCCATCGAAGATGGTCTGGACGAGTCTGACTGGGATGGTTTCGCATACCAGACTAAAGTCCTGGGCGACAAAATCCAGCTGGTTGGTGATGACCTGTTCGTAACCAACACCAAAATCCTGAAAGAAGGTATCGAGAAAGGCATCGCTAACTCCATCCTGATCAAATTCAACCAGATCGGTTCTCTGACCGAAACTCTGGCTGCGATCAAAATGGCGAAAGACGCTGGCTACACTGCCGTTATCTCTCACCGTTCAGGCGAAACTGAAGACGCGACCATCGCTGACCTGGCTGTTGGTACCGCTGCTGGCCAGATCAAAACCGGTTCTATGAGCCGTTCTGACCGTGTTGCTAAATACAACCAGCTGATTCGTATCGAAGAAGCGCTGGGCGAGAAAGCACCTTACAACGGTCGTAAAGAGATCAAAGGTCAGTAATTCACGCTGAACTTTCATCTTTAGAAAAACCCGCTTCGGCGGGTTTTTTTTTATCATTACACCGTCGGTACGCGATGACGTGTGCATACCGCCTGTTCAATAATTTCGGCAGCCCGTGCTGCCCCTCCGGCATTTATCAGCTGAGTCTGGAGGGCGGTGATGCGCTGCGTGTACTGCTTATTTTCCAGCAGGTCGAGAAGATGCTGGCTGAGCGTGCGGCTCGGCGAAAAACGGCAGGCCTTCAGGCCAATGCCGCTGAAGACCACTCGGGCGGCGACGCCTGGCTGATCAAACGCCAGAGGTACGGCGAGGATCGGCGTGGCGGTGGCGATGGCATCCATAACCGTATTCAGCCCTGCGTGGGTGATGACGGCGCTGGCATCGCGCAAGACCGCCAGCTGATCGGTAAATCCTACGGTTTGCGCCCCCGCACGCGCCAGCCGGGCGGTTTGACTTGCATTGAGTCTGTCACAGTGGGCAATAAGCAAGGGCACACCAGCCTGTCGGCAGGCGCGGGCAATCGTGCGGAACAGCCCGTAGCGGTAGCCCTGGAGCGTGCCCAGTGAGGCAAAAACAAACGGCTTCTTATTGCCGGTAGAGACCGTTGGCGGATCGTAGCGTAGCGGGCCTACCTCATGGAAGCAGGCGGGCAAGGTGCGTGGAAAATCAAAGCCCGGGATGGTCTGGCTGATTTGCGCCAACGGCGACAGGCATTGATCCAGCCTGGTGCGCGAGGGCAGACCAAACGCCCGGGCATGACAGGCAATGACCCGCCCCTGTTTCGACATCAGCCAGTCATAAACATCCGCGCTGGAGGCGTATAATTTCCGGCTGCGATTGCTGGTGCCATAGCGAAAAGGCATCACCGGCAAGGGAATGGTGTTATCCCGGTTTACCGGCAGGGCGCAGCAGATAGAGATAAAGGGCAGGTTGAGCGCTTGTGCAACCAGCCCTCCTGCCGGCTCCATCTGATCGACAATCACGGCGTCAATATTGTGCTGTCTGAAGGCGAGAGGCAGTTCACGGCACAGCATATCGGTAACGCTTGCCATGTCTGATATCAGGCGGAAAAAACCCGGCTCTTGCATCGCAGACGGCGTCGGGTGACCCACGGCGATGAAGTGCGCCTGCGGTTCCCTGAGCAGCGTGCGGGCCTCTTCCTGCTGAAAAAAAGTGACCCGATGGCCGCGCACGATAAGGTGTTTTGCCAGTGCTTCCATAGCGCGCATATGGCTGTATAACGGTAGCGTTATTACCGCAAAATGGCTCATTCTGCTTGTCCAGTATTCTGATGGCTACTCAGTCAAAGGGGTTAACGTCGACAGCCGGGTGGGCGATATCTTAAAAGCGTAGCGTAAGTTTTAATGTTTTTAACATTGCCTTCTGACCACGGCTTTCCACCCTAAGGCTGTTAACCTGGCTATCCTTAAACTGACCGGAATAAAATCGTGACGGGGGTTGTTTTGCCTGATTATGTGCGATCTGCAATAATGCCCCCCCCGTAAATCTGACCAGAGATAACTATGCAGTACCCGATTAACGAGATGTTCCAGACCCTGCAAGGCGAGGGTTACTTCACCGGCGTTCCCGCTATTTTTATTCGTCTGCAGGGATGCCCGGTTGGCTGTGCCTGGTGTGATACCAAACATACCTGGGAAACGCTTAGCGATCGGGAAGTGTCACTGTTCAGCATTCTGGCGAAAACCAAAGAGAGCGACAAATGGGGCGCAGCAAATCCGGAAGATCTGCTGGCGATCATTGGTCGTCAGGGCTGGACGGCGCGCCATGTGGTGATCACCGGCGGTGAACCTTGCATTCACGATCTGATGCCGCTCACCATGCTGCTGGAGAAGAACGGCTTTAGCTGTCAGATTGAGACCAGCGGCACCCATGAAGTGCGCTGCTCCCACACCACCTGGGTGACGGTATCGCCAAAAGTCAATATGCGTGGCGGTTACGACATCCTCTCCCAGGCGCTGGAGCGTGCCGATGAGATCAAACACCCGGTCGGGCGCACGCGCGATATCGAAGCGCTGGACGAGCTGCTGGCAACGCTGACGGACGAAAAACAGCGCGTTATTGCGCTGCAGCCCATCAGCCAGAAAGAGGATGCCACCCGTCTGTGTATTGAGACTTGTATTGCGCGTAACTGGCGTCTGTCGATGCAGACGCACAAATACCTGAACATCGCCTGATAGCCCTGCGGCCTCTGTTACTAAGGGGCCTGCAATTTGGGTAATAACGCCCAGGCCACCACCGCCGAACCGAGACAAATCGCACTGTTAAACAGCAGCGCGTACTGTGCGGCGCTGGCCATGCCCAGCGGCAGCAGCAGGGCATACAGTGAAGCCGTTACGGCGATCCCCATTGCTCCGCCCAGCGAACTGCCCATCTTATAGATCCCTGATGCCACCCCAACTTTGCTCTCTGGGGCGTTCATCACCGCCGTGTCTGTCGATGGCGTGGCATAACAGCCCAGCCCGAGGCCAAACAGGACGTTGCTGAAAAAGACGGTCACGATATAGATCTCTTTGCTCAGGAAAGTGCAGGAGATAAAGGTGATGCCGATTGCGGTCAACACCGGGCCGGTCATCATCGGCAGGCGGGCGCCATAGCGTTGAAGCAGCTTTTCTCCAACGCGAATCATGGCGAGCACCGTCACCAGATACCCCAGCGTCATCATTCCGGTTTGTAAAGGCGTCAGATGATGGCCCTGCTGTAACCAGATGCTGGTGATCATCATGGTGCCAATACAGCCGTTGAGCATGAAGTTTGAGAGCACCGCCGCGCTGTAGGCCCGGTTTTTAAACAGCGCAAAATCAATCAGCGCCGCATCGCCTTTGCGCAGGCCGGTATAGATAAAACCGAGTGCCGCGAGGATCGTTGCCCCCAGCACCGTCAGTGACAGGCCGCTGCCCCAGCCCCAGCTATGCCCTTTGCTGATAAACAGGTTGAGCAGCACCAGCATACAGACAAAACTCACCAACCCGCCAATATCCAGCTTGTGCTGACCAGCACTGGCGCTTCGGCTTTCCGGCGTACCGCGGATCAACAGCAGTGCAGCCAGGGCCATCGCGATGGAAAAAACAAAAATCCAGCGCCAGCCCAGGCTGGTGGCAATCGCGCCGCCAACAAACGAGCTCAGGCCACTGCCGCCCCAGGAGCCAATGACCCAGAAGCTGATCGCCCGCTGGCGCGCTTTACCGTCGTACCAGGTTTTAATCAGCGCCAGTGTCGCGGGCATAATGCAGGCTGCCGACAGCCCCTGGATCGCCCGTCCCAGCAGGAAAAGCACCGGTTCCCGGGTCAGAAACAGCAGGCCGCTGCCGATGATACTCAGCACCAGGCCGATAACCGTCAGGCGCACGCGGCCAAACTTATCGGCAAAGCCACCGCTGGCAACCACAAAGCAGCCGCTGAATAACGCGCTGAGACTGACTGCCAGCGTGAGCGTCTCCAGGGATATGTCGAGGCTATTTTTCATGGCCGGCACGACGTTAATCACCGACTGGGCAAATAACCAGAATGTCAGAACGCTCAGAACAATACCCGCCAGCAGTCGATCGTTACCTGCGAAAGCCGGGGTGCCTGTCAGGGGAACGGTACTCATTGTGCAGCCCTCCTGGGGATATGGGATCAACGCAGATAGTGTTCGGTCAGGGCGCTCCAGAGTGCGGCGCCGGTGATCAGGATCTTGTCGTTAAAGTCATAGCCCGGGTTATGCACCATGCAGCGATCCGCTTCATCGCCAGCGCCGATGGTGAAGTAACAGCCGTCAGGGTTCTTTTCAAGCATAAAGGCGAAGTCTTCACTGCCCATGAATGAACCGATAGCGGCCACAGCATCCTGTCCGAACAGATCCTGGGCGACGGTACGCACCATCTCGTTGGCCGCAGGATTATTGATGAGCACCGGGCTGCCGTTGATATGACGGATGGTGGCCGTGGCGTTGAAGCTCTCTGCCTGCGCAACGGCGATATCGTGGATGCGCTGCAGAACGGTTTGACGCACCTTTTCGTTCAGGGTGCGCACGGTCAGTTTCATCAGAACTTTGTCGTTGATGATGTTGGGCGCATGACCGGCCTGAATACTGCCGACCGTCACCACGGCGGGTTCAAATGGAGTGATATTGCGCGACACAATCGACTGCAGGGCGAGGGTAATATGGCAGGCCACCAGCGTCGCATCGACGGTATGTTCCGGCAGGGCACCGTGCCCACCCACACCATTAACTTCAATGTGTATAGTGTCCGAGGAGGCCATCATGGCGCCATCGCGCAGGCCAATTTTGCCCAGTTTCTGCCCCGGCATATTATGCAGGCCAAAAATATGGTCGCAGGGGAAGGTCTCAAACAGGCCATCTTCGACCATCACCCGTCCGCCATACAGGAGCTCTTCCGCTGGCTGGAAAATCAGGTGCAGCGTGCCGTTAAAGTTGCGGGTGCGCGCCAGGTACTCGGCGGCATAGAGCAGGGTGGTGGTGTGGCCGTCGTGACCGCAGCCGTGGAATTTGCCTTCAACGGTGCTGCTCCACGCTTTGCCGCTCTCCTCCTGCATCGGCAACGCATCCATATCGGCGCGAAGACCAAGACGTTTGCTGCCGTTGCCCACTTTCAGGGTGCCGACCACCCCGGTTTTTGCCATCCCGTGATGTACCTCATATCCCCATTGCTGAAGCAGTTCCGCAACGCGCTGGCTGGTTTGCTGCTCCTCAAAACCGATCTCAGGATGCTGATGAAAATGTCGCCGCAGCTCAATAAACTGCGCTTCGTTGCCCTGCAGTGCTTCAACAATCGGATGTGTCATTTTTGTTATCCTTTTTTTATCAAACAATGCTAATTTCGAGTTTATGCCGATCGCAGCGACGGAAAATGCACTTTTTTGTTGTGAAGCGACGCATTATTTCTGATTGTTTTTCATACAATTCCGTTATGACAAAAAACAGCGCGTCATAATTTGTCTTCCCTGGAGGAACACATGGAGCAACGGGGTAGCGAGTTTTGGGTGAAGGTGCAGGATATTCGTCAGTTTCATCAGGAGGAGGACGACGCGCTGACGCTGCTGTGGCTGCTGGAAGGGAGCGCCGACCTGCACACCGACCAGCGGCAGATGACCCTGACAGCGGATAGCCTGACGATCGTTAATCGCAATCAACGCTGGCAGCTCACCAGCGAGAGCGGCAATACGACGATGTGTGTCATGCTTTCCGGGCGCTGGATCCAGCAGCTCTGTAGCGACTTTTTTACCCATGATTACGCCATCCCACCCGAAGCCGGGAGCGGCTGGCCTCCTGGTGATGAGCTACGCCATCTTCTGCGCCAACTGCTGGTCTGCACCCTGATCAACGATCAGCATCGCTACCGGCTGGAGGCGACCCGCTGGCTGAGCGAGATCCTGCTCCTGCTGACCAGCCGGTTTCAGCAACCCGCCCGCCTGCTTCTGCGGGAACATCATCCGGGCGTAAGCAAACGCATCGCCCGAGTGGTGGAACGCATCAACGCCAGCTACACCCGACGCATTACGCTTGCTGAAATCGCCGGAAGCGAATTTGTTTCAGAAGCCTGGCTCTCCCGTCTTTTTCGCAAAGAGATGGGCGTCAGTTTTATGCAGTACATTACCACCCTGCGCCTTGAGAAGGCGGCCGACGCGCTTCGCCTGACCAACCGTCCGCTGCATCAGATTGCGCTGGAGCAGGGGTTCGCCAGTACGCGGATGATGAGCGATCTGTTCCGGCGTCATCACCAGATGGCCCCGGGAGCGTATCGCAAACAACGTCGTCATCACGCCGGGATGCCCCGTCTACGTCCAGGCAATGGGGAGCAGCGTTATCCGGTGGCAGTGGACAAGCTCTTCAGCCTGCTAAATGAAGCCGAAACGCGCGGTCGGGAGCCGTTGCCATTAACCCCGCATCCGGTGCAGGAGAGGGTGCTCGATCTGCATCTTCTCAAGCCCGCCGCGCCGCTGCGTCATACCCGAATGGTAGTGACGGTGCGTGAGCTGGACGATCTGCTGCGGGAGGATGTGCGCCGGGAGCTGGAAAAGCTGGGGGAGGCGATGCCTCTTTTCGGGATTGATATCGCTGAGCCATTTCTCAGTAGCCGCCTGTTTGCCAGCGGCTGGGACGATCCGCTGATGGCAGGTTATGCCTGCTGGTACAACCTTCATCAGGTCTTCAGCTGGCTTGCTCAAAAACAGTGGACGGTGCTGCTGCATACCGGCCTGACAACCCGCACCGACCTGCTGGCGCGTTTCTTACAGCAGTCGGTCAATCACTTTTCGCCTGAGATTACCGATCGCTGGCAATTTGTGATGCACTGGTCAACGCAGGCGAGCGAGGAGACAAGAGCGCAGGTCTGGCAGGCTCAGCGGGCGACGCTGCGGGAATATCTGCCGCAGGCGACGTTCGGCGTGTGGCACCGTTTTGCGCCCGGGCACACGGGGCATAACGATGAGGCTCTGCTGGACTCGACTCTCCTCACCCAGGCCGATTTTTTGGCCTGTCCGGCCGATGGCAATGAGCTTCTCGATCTGGCGCAGCTGGATCCGGCTCATCTCTCTTCCTCTGAAAACTATCCGGTGCAGAAGGTCCGGCAGATCCTGACCTCGCTTCGTCAGCGAAAGCTCTCGCTTCCGGTATGGCTGCTGTCGTGGAATACCCTCACCGGCAACACGCGCGCCACCAACGGCTGGTTTTTTCGTGGGGCACTGCTGATGCAAAACCTGCTCGGACTGTCGGAACAGGTGTGGCTGGCCGGGTTCTGGCTCAACTCGGGCTTACAGGGGGAAGCGCGGGCCAACAATACCATCGATACCTCGAGCCTGGCGCTGCAGTATAACCACGGCCTGCCGCGCCCGATCTATTGGGTAGTCTGGCTGTGGCGACGCCTGCGCGGTGAGGTGTTAGTCAACGAAAAGAATCTTCTGCTATTGCGCCACCACAACGGATACCAACTGCTGCTGCGCAATACGGTGGTGTTTAACCCGTTACTCTCCAGCGAAGAGGCTTTCATTCAGCGTTTTCGCCAGCAGTACCACGTTCAGCTGAAGGGGCTAAGCGGCAGGTGGCGGATTAAGTGTCATCTGTTTGATCAGCACAACGGCGCGCTGTACCCCTTGATTGAAGGCGTGCGCAGTGAAAGGGGACCTGACGAAGAGATGTGGCGCTGGATGGAGCATAAAGCGCGTCCAACGTTGTCAATGCGTGATGAACGGCTTCATGATGGCTGGCAGATTACGGCGTCGCTGGAAAGCAACGCGCTGATGCTCTTTGAGCTCGCGCCGTTGCTCTCTCATGAGACGTAATTATTCGCCGCGGTAGACGCAGCCCGCGGTGCAGGTCTCTTTGATCATTACCGCACTCAGCAGCGGCACCAGCGGTTTGATCTCATTCCAGATCCATTTTGCCAGCACTTCGCTGGTCGGATTTTCAAGACCCGGAATATCGTTCAGATAGTAATGATCGAGGCGATCGTAGGTCGGCTTGAAGGCGGCCTTCAGCTCGGCAAAATCCATGATCCAACCGGTATGCGGATCGACTTCACCCGTGATCTCCAGACGCACCATAAAGGAGTGTCCGTGCAGACGACCACATTTATGCCCTTCCGGGACGTGAGGCAGATGGTGGGCGGCTTCGAAGATGAAATCTTTAAACAGTGTGGTGGACATCGTGGACTCTCAAAAATGCGGAAAAAACCGCCGTAGAGTACCGGAAAGTACATTTTTTATCATTAACTAAAACGGGCATTATGGTCAGGGGCACCTGACAGCGTAATAAGGGCTGTTTTTTATTTTATTTTTCAAGGGGATGGTTAATCACTTTTATTGTTAAGAACAATAGCTAAAAGAGGTTAGTCCATTTGGTTATTTATTATTTCCATCCTGTCTTTAATTGTTATGATCCGCGCCGTTAACCTTACACTCTGTTCTGTCTTTCAGATAAAAATTCAGCTTTGCTACTGGAACATAACGACGCATGACAACACAGGCCCCACCTTCAAATTTGCTTCCCCTGAACCCGGAGCAACTGGCACGCCTGCAGGCGGCCACCACTGACTTTTCACCCACCCAGCTGGCCTGGGTATCCGGTTATTTCTGGGGAATGCTCAATCAACAGCCGGGTGCTGTGGCGAGTGCGCCGGCTACGGCTTTAGAGATCCCGGCAATCACGCTTATCTCCGCCTCGCAAACCGGCAACGCCCGTCGCGTGGCGGAAGCCCTGCGCGACGATCTGCTCGCAGCCAAACTGAACGTGAACCTGGTGAACGCCGGGGACTATAAATTTAAGCAAATCGCGTCAGAGAAGCTGGTTATCGTTGTGACCTCAACCCAGGGCGAAGGTGAGCCGCCTGAAGAAGCGGTTGCGCTGCATAAGTTCCTGTTCTCGAAAAAAGCGCCAAAACTGGCGGGCACCGCCTTTGCGGTCTTCGGCCTTGGCGACTCTTCCTATGAATTCTTCTGCCAGTCGGGCAAAGATTTCGACAGCAAACTGGCCGAGTTGGGGGCAGAACGCCTGCTGGACCGCGTCGATACCGACGTTGAATACCAGTCTGCGGCGGCCGAATGGCGCGCGCGCATTGTCGAGGTGCTGAAAGCCCGCGTACCGACCGGGACGCCAGCCCAGGCGGCAGCCACCGCCGCTGGCGCAGTCAACGACATTCACACCAGCCCCTACACCAAAGAGGCCCCGCTGACGGCGAGCCTCTCGGTGAACCAGAAAATCACCGGTCGCGATTCAGAGAAAGATGTGCGCCATATCGAAATCGATCTCGGCGACTCGGGTCTGCGCTACCAGCCGGGTGATGCCCTTGGCGTCTGGTACCAGAACGATCCGGCGCTGGTGAAAGAGCTGGTTGAGCTGCTGTGGCTGAAGGGTGACGAGCCGGTCAGCGTGGAAGGCAAAACGCTGCCGCTCTCTGAAGCGCTGCAGTGGCATTTCGAGCTGACCGTTAATACCGCGAACATCGTGGAGAACTACGCCACGCTGACCCGCAGCGAATCCTTGCTGCCGCTGGTGGGCGATAAAGCCAGGCTGCAACACTACGCCGCCGCCACGCCCATCGTGGATATGGTGCGTTTCGCGCCAGCCCAGCTGGATGCCCAGGCGTTAATCGACCTGCTGCGTCCGCTGACGCCGCGCCTCTACTCTATCGCCTCTGCGCAGGCCGAGGTGGAGAACGAAGTCCACGTCACCGTGGGCGTCGTGCGTTACGACATCGAAGGGCGCGCCCGCGCCGGCGGCGCGTCGAGCTTCCTTGCGGATCGCGTGGAAGAAGAGGGCGAGGTGCGGGTCTTTATCGAGCACAACGACAACTTCCGCCTGCCCGCCAACCCGGAAACCCCGGTGATCATGATTGGTCCGGGCACCGGTATTGCGCCGTTCCGCGCCTTTATGCAGCAGCGCGCCGCTGACGAAGCGCCGGGTAAAAACTGGTTGTTCTTCGGCAACCCGCACTTCACCGAAGATTTCCTCTATCAGGTGGAGTGGCAGCGCTACGTTAAAGAGGGCGTACTGAGCCGCATCGATCTGGCCTGGTCCCGCGATCAGAAAGAAAAAATCTACGTACAAGACAAACTGCGCGAACAGGGCGCAGAGCTGTGGCGCTGGATCAATGACGGTGCCCACATTTATGTCTGCGGCGACGCCAATCGCATGGCGAAAGACGTTGAGCAGGCTTTACTGGAAGTGATTGCCCAATTCGGCGGTATGGATGCCGAAGCGGCGGATGAATATTTAAGTGAGCTGCGCGTCGAGCGCCGTTATCAGCGAGATGTCTACTAATGAGCGAAAAACATCCTGGCCCACTGGTGGTCGAAGGCAAACTGTCTGATGCCGAGCGCATGAAGGTTGAGAGTAACTACCTGCGCGGCACCATTGCCGAAGATTTAAATGACGGTCTGACCGGCGGTTTCAAAGGCGACAACTTCCTGCTGATCCGTTTCCACGGCATGTACCAGCAGGACGACCGCGATATCCGCGCCGAGCGTGCTGAACAGAAGCTGGA
The DNA here is from genome assembly GCF_002416465.1 of Leclercia sp. UBA5076. NCBI lineage: Bacteria > Pseudomonadati > Pseudomonadota > Gammaproteobacteria > Enterobacterales > Enterobacteriaceae > Leclercia > Leclercia sp. UBA5076. The sequence continues at coordinate 49,901 of NZ_DIAO01000013.1, read as the reverse complement.
GCCGCGTCATGCGATGCTGCTGCGCTGCCGCCTGCCGGGTGGCATCATCACCACCAAACAGTGGCAGGCGATCGACAAGTTTGCCGGTGAAAATACAATTTACGGCAGCATCCGTCTGACCAACCGTCAGACCTTCCAGTTCCACGGCATTCTGAAGAAGAACGTGAAGCCGGTACACCAGATGCTGCACTCCGTCGGGCTGGATGCGCTGGCGACCGCCAACGACATGAACCGTAACGTGCTCTGCACATCCAACCCGTACGAGTCCGAGCTGCATGCCGAAGCGTATGAGTGGGCGAAGAAGATCTCCGAGCATCTGCTGCCGCGTACCCGCGCTTATGCCGAGATCTGGCTCGATCAGGAGAAAGTGGCGACCACCGACGAAGAGCCAATTCTGGGCCAGACCTACCTGCCGCGTAAGTTCAAAACCACGGTGGTGATCCCGCCGCAGAACGATATCGATCTGCACGCCAACGACATGAACTTCGTGGCCATTGCCGAGAACGGCAAGCTGGTGGGCTTTAACCTGCTGGTGGGCGGCGGTCTATCTATTGAACACGGTAACAAAAAGACTTACGCCCGTACCGCGAGCGAGTTTGGCTATCTGCCGCTGGAGCACACCCTGGCGGTGGCGGAAGCGGTAGTGACCACCCAGCGCGACTGGGGTAACCGTACCGATCGTAAAAACGCCAAGACCAAATACACCCTTGAGCGCGTGGGCGTTGAGACGTTCAAAGCCGAAGTGGAACGCCGTGCGGGTATCAAGTTTGAGCCGATCCGCCCGTACGAATTCACCGGGCGTGGGGATCGTATTGGCTGGGTAAAAGGTATCGACGATAAATGGCACCTGACGCTGTTTATTGAAAATGGCCGTATCCTGGACTATCCGGGTCGCCCGCTGAAAACCGGTCTGCTGGAGATCGCGAAGATCCACCAGGGCGAGTTCCGCATCACCGCCAACCAGAACCTGATCATTGCCGGCGTGCCGGAAAGCCAGAAGGCGAAGATCGAGAAGCTGGCGCGGGATCATGCCCTGATGGAGGCGGTTAAACCGCAGCGCGAAAACTCCATGGCCTGCGTCTCGTTCCCGACCTGTCCGCTGGCGATGGCTGAAGCTGAGCGTTTCCTGCCGTCGTTCACCGACAAGGTCGAAGCGATTCTGGAGAAACATGGCATTCCGAACGAACATATCGTGATGCGCGTGACCGGCTGCCCGAACGGCTGCGGCCGCGCGATGCTGGCCGAGCTGGGGCTGGTGGGCAAAGCGCCAGGGCGCTATAACCTGCACCTGGGCGGTAACCGTATCGGCACCCGTATTCCGCGCATGTTCCGGGAAAACATCACCGAGCCGGAAATCCTTGATTCCATCGACCTGCTTATCGGGCGCTGGGCGAAAGAGCGCGAAGCGGGTGAAGGCTTCGGCGACTTTACGGTGCGTGCGGGCATCATTCGCCCGGTGCTCGATCCCGCACGGGATTTCTGGGAGTAACCCACCCTTTGCCCGGTGGCGCTTCGCTTACCGGGCCTACGGGTTTTGTAGGCCGGGCAAACGCAGTGCCGCCCGGCAAAACAGGCAAACGAGGTTCTTATGTCCGTACTCGATCTAAACGCCCTTAACGATCTGCCAAAAGTCGAACGCATTCTGGCGCTGGCCGAAACCAACGCCCAGCTGGAGAAGCTGGACGCCGAAGGGCGTGTCGCCTGGGCGCTGGAAAATCTGCCGGGCGAATATGTGCTGTCGTCGAGCTTCGGTATTCAGGCGGCGGTCAGCCTGCATCTGGTGAATAAAATTCGCCCGGATATCCCGGTGATCCTCACCGATACCGGCTACCTCTTCCCGGAAACCTATCAGTTTATCGATGAGCTGACGGACAAGCTTAAGCTGAACCTGAAGGTCTATCGCGCAGAGCAGAGCGCGGCCTGGCAGGAAGCTCGCTACGGCAAGCTGTGGGAGCAGGGCGTCGAGGGCATTGAGAAATATAATGCCATCAACAAAGTTGAGCCGATGAACCGGGCGCTGTCCGAGCTCAACGCCAAAACCTGGTTCGCCGGCCTGCGCCGGGATCAGTCCGGTAGCCGGGCCTCTTTACCGGTTCTGGCGATCCAGCGCGGGGTGTTCAAGGTGCTGCCGATTATCGACTGGGACAACCGGACCGTATACCAGTACCTGCAACAGCATGGCCTGAAGTATCACCCGCTGTGGGATCAGGGCTATCTGTCGGTAGGGGATACCCACACTACCCGTAAATGGGAACCGGGTATGGCAGAAGAAGAGACCCGTTTCTTTGGCCTCAAGCGCGAGTGCGGGCTGCACGAAGGGTAATGTTTGCCCGGTGGCGGCTACCCCTTACCGGGCCTACAAATGCGCATCCTGTTGGCCCGGTAAGCGCAGGGCCTCAGGCTTTCCCCGCTTTCGCCAGCTCTTTCACCAGCGGCAGCATCACCCGTACCACATCCCGGCTGCGGTGTTCAATCCGCTGCGGCAATGCCTTGTCGATGTGCTGCAGATTATCCAGCCTGACGTCGTGCCAGCTTGTTCCCGCTGGAAACGCTTTTGATTTTGCCTGCTGCTGATAACCATCCTTTTTGCCCAGGGACCAGTTGGTCGCTTCAACGTAGAGCACCGGGATCCCGGCTTTATCGAACACCTCGCCATCATTGCAGCAGCCGGTGCCTTTCGGATACGCGGCGTTGCCGCCCGGGTTGGTGGCAGCATAGATGCCGTGGGCGCGGGCAATCGCCAGCGCGCGGTCGCGGGTTAACTTGCGTACCGGTCCTGGGGTGGTTTTGCCGCTGTTGAAATAGAGCTTATCCCCCACAATCAAATTATCGAGGTTGATCACCAGCAGGGTGTTTTTCTTCTCGGCCGCGCTCATGCGTTTAAGGACATTCTCGGCACCCAGCCGTCCCTCTTCCTCGCCGCTGGTGGCGATAAAGCGGATGCTGTACTGGGTGGGAATATTTTTTAGCTGATCGGCCAGCTCCAGCATCACGCCGACCCCAGCGGCATTATCATCAATGCCCTGTAACGTGAGGCCGCCAAGATTGTTGTCGGCATCGCTGTCGCTCATCGGAGCATAGGTGTCCAGGTGCGCCAGAATAATAATCTGCTGCGCGGCTTTGCCTTCATGGGCCGCAATCACGGTACTGCCGGTGACGTTGTGCCAGTTTTTACTCAGATTGCGTGAGGTATAGATGTAGCGGCTCTGAAATGTGCGGATATCGCTCTGGTAGCCCATCCCGGCGAACTGCTGGCGCACGTAGTCAGCGGAGAGCATTTCGGCGGGGGTACCGGTCATCCGACCCGGGAAAAAGGTGGCAATATGACGTGCCTGCGTCGCGGCCATCTCACCCAGGGGCGAGGTCTTAGCCTGAACCGTTCCGATTAAGCAAACGCCGAGCGCCAGGGCAGCGTATCGGTGGCGCATTGCGGAAAACATAGTGAGTCCTTAAAAAAATAACGCAAAATTTTAACGCGCTTAGTATGAAACTGTGACCGCGCTTACACAATTTGATTTGCGCTTAAATGCCCGGAATGTCGCGCGTTAAGCACTTTTTGATATGAGCTTTTTCAGGGCGTTATTCCATTGAGTAACTACTCATTCCAATTCGTAATTTCATTCGCTCGTAGCCGCCCCCTATAGTCCCCCTATTCCTGGTTGTTAGCGAGTTGTAGCATTGTGGATTACCTTCCTTTATTCGCTGCTGTAAAAGACCGCCCGGTGCTGGTTGTCGGCAGCGGCGAAATCGCTGAGCGCAAAATTGCCTTTTTACATCGGGCAGGCGCTCGCGTGCAGGTTGTTGCCGAAGCGGACTTTGCTGAAGCGCAAATCGACAATGTGGTGCTGGTGATTGCCGCCACCGAAAACCGGGCGCTCAACCAGCGCGTCTCCGATGCCGCCCACGCCCGCCACCGCCTGGTGAACGTGGTGGACGACCAGCCGCTCTGCTCCTTTATCTTTCCGTCAATTGTCGATCGCTCGCCGCTGCTGGTGGCGATCTCTTCTGGCGGGACTGCCCCGGTGCTGGCCCGCGTCTTGCGGGAAAAAATCGAAGCGCTGCTGCCGACAAGCCTGGGCCGCATGGCCGAGAAGGCCAGTTACTGGCGCAACCATCTGAAAACCCGTCTGACCAGCGTGGCGGAACGCCGTCGCTTCTGGGAGCGCGTATTTCGTGGCCGTTTTGCCAGCCTGATGCAGGCCGGTAATGAGACGGCAGCGCAACAGCTTCTTGAAGACGAACTCGATAACCCCGGCAGCACTGGCGGGGAGATCATTCTGGTAGGCGCCGGGCCAGGCGATGCTGGCCTGCTGACCCTGCGGGGGTTGCAGGTGCTGCAGGACGCCGATGTGGTTTTCTATGACCACCTGGTGAGCGACGGCGTGCGCGAGCTGATTCGTCGCGACGCCGAGCAAATCTGCGTGGGCAAACGTGCGGGCGGGCACGCTGTTCCCCAGCACGATACCAACCAGATGCTGATTGCGGCGGCCAAAGCGGGCAAAACCGTGGTACGCCTGAAAGGCGGCGATCCGTTCATCTTTGGTCGCGGTGGCGAAGAGTTACAGGCGGCAGCCGAAGCGGGCGTGCCGTTCCAGGTAGTGCCGGGGATCACCGCGGCCTCGGCGGTCACGGCTTATGCCGGCATTCCCCTGACGCACCGTGAATACGCCCAGAGCGTTACTTTTGTCACCGGCCACTACAAGGCCGACAGCACCCCGTTTGACTGGACGCATCTGGCGCAGAGCCGTCAGACCCTCGCCATCTACATGGGCACCATGAAAGCGGCGGAGATCGGCGAACAACTGATTCGACACGGGCGCGATGCGAATACCCCGGTCGCGGTGATATCCCGCGGCACGCGCGTCGATCAGCACGTGTCGATCGGAACACTACAACACCTTGCAACCCTGGCGAAAGACGCCCCGATGCCCGCCCTGATCGTGGTGGGAGAGGTGGTGCAGCTCCACAGCACGCTCGCCTGGTTCCAACATACAACCGACACAGAAGGCTTTAGTTCTTCTGTTATCAATTTGGCTTAGTCCTGGAGCAACAGGCTATTTTATTTGCCATTTTTGCCCCGGGCTGTGCTCGCAATCCTCACGTACTTGAGTACGCTCCGGTTGCTGTGCGCAGGCCGTGACAAAACTGGCTGCAACAATAACGCCTGTTGCACCAGGCCTTATAAGGAACAGTTATGGATCAAAAACGACTGACGCACCTGCAGCAACTGGAAGCGGAGAGTATTCATATTATCCGCGAAGTGGCCGCTGAGTTTGCAAATCCGGTAATGATGTACTCCATCGGCAAAGACTCCAGCGTAATGCTGCACCTGGCGCGTAAAGCGTTTTATCCGGGCACGCTGCCGTTCCCGCTGCTGCACGTGGATACCGGCTGGAAATTCCGCGAAATGTATGAGTTCCGTGACCGTACCGCCAAAGCCTACGGCTGCGAACTGCTGGTACATAAAAACCCGGAAGGGGTGGCGATGGGCATTAACCCGTTTGTCCACGGCAGCGCCAAGCACACCGACATCATGAAGACCGAAGGGCTGAAGCAGGCGCTGAACAAATACGGCTTTGATGCCGCTTTCGGCGGCGCCCGCCGCGATGAAGAGAAATCCCGCGCCAAGGAGCGTATCTACTCCTTCCGTGACCGCTTCCACCGCTGGGACCCTAAAAACCAGCGTCCTGAGCTGTGGCACAACTACAACGGCCAGATCAACAAGGGCGAAAGCATCCGCGTCTTCCCGCTCTCCAACTGGACCGAGCTGGATATCTGGCAGTACATCTATCTGGAAAATATCGAGATTGTTCCGCTTTACCTGGCGGCTGAACGCCCGGTTCTGGAGCGCGACGGCATGCTGATGATGATCGACGACGATCGCATCGACCTGCAGCCTGGCGAAGTGATCAAAAAGCGGATGGTACGCTTCCGTACCCTCGGCTGTTGGCCGCTGACCGGCGCGGTGGAATCCGACGCGCAAACGCTGCCGGAGATCATCGAAGAGATGCTGGTGTCCACCACCAGCGAGCGACAGGGGCGCGTGATTGACCGCGACCAGGCAGGCTCGATGGAGCTGAAGAAACGTCAGGGTTATTTCTAAGGAGCCGCCATGAATACCACTATTGCTCAACAGATCGCCAATGAAGGCGGCGTCGAAGCCTACCTGCACGCCCAGCAGCATAAAAGTTTGCTGCGTTTTCTGACCTGCGGCAGCGTGGACGACGGTAAAAGCACCCTGATTGGCCGTCTGCTGCACGATACCCGTCAGATCTATGAAGATCAGCTCTCCTCCCTGCATAACGACAGCAAGCGTCACGGTACCCAGGGCGAAAAACTCGATCTGGCCCTGCTGGTGGATGGCCTGCAGGCGGAGCGCGAGCAGGGCATCACCATCGACGTGGCCTATCGCTATTTCTCCACCGAGAAGCGCAAATTTATCATCGCCGATACCCCGGGGCATGAGCAGTACACCCGCAATATGGCGACCGGCGCCTCCACCTGTGACCTGGCGATCCTGCTGATCGATGCCCGTAAAGGGGTGCTGGATCAGACCCGTCGTCACAGCTTTATCTCCACGCTGCTGGGGATCAAGCACCTGGTGGTGGCGGTTAACAAGATGGATCTGGTGAACTTCAGCGAAGAGAAGTTTAACGAGATCCGCGAAAGCTACCTGACCTTTGCCGAGCAGCTGCCGGGCAATCTCGATATCCGCTTTGTGCCGCTCTCGGCGCTGGAAGGGGATAATGTCGCTTCCCAGAGCGTGAGCATGCCGTGGTACAGCGGCCCAACGCTGCTGGAAGTGCTGGAGACCGTTGAGATCCAGCGCGACGTGGATACGCAGCCGATGCGCTTCCCGGTGCAGTACGTTAACCGCCCGAACCTCGATTTCCGCGGCTTCTCCGGCACGATTGCCTCCGGCAGCGTGCGCGTAGACCAGCGCGTGAAGGTACTGCCGTCCGGCGTGGAATCGGCCATTGCCCGTATCGTGACCTTCGATGGCGATCTGCAGGAAGCGGGGGCCGGCGAAGCGGTCACCCTGGTGCTGAAAGATGAGATCGATATCAGCCGCGGCGATCTGCTGGTGGATGCGCAGGAGTCGCTGCCTGCGGTACAGAGCGCCGCGGTGGATGTGGTGTGGATGGCCGAGCAGCCGCTGAGCCCGGGCCAGAGCTACGACATCAAGATTGCCGGGAAGAAAACCCGCGCCCGCGTCGACGGCGTTCAGTATCAGGTCGACATTAACAATCTGGCGCAGCACAGCGTGACTGAACTGCCGCTGAACGGCATCGGTCTGGTGGATTTCACCTTCGACGAACCGCTGGTGCTGGACGAATATCAGCAGAACCCGGTGACCGGCGGGCTGATTATTATCGATCGTCTGACCAACGTCACCGTTGGCGCAGGGATGGTGCGCGAACCTAAAGCGCAGGCGAGGGCGGTGCCGTCTGAATTCAGCGCCTTTGAACTGGAGCTCAACGCGCTGGTGCGCAAACACTTCCCGCACTGGGGCGCGCGCGATCTGCTGGGAGGCAAGTAATGGCGCAGCATGATGAGAACGTCGTCTGGCATCCTCATCCGGTCACGGTGGCCGAACGCGAACAGCTCCACGGTCACCGTGGGGTTGTGCTGTGGTTTACCGGGCTCTCGGGGTCTGGTAAGTCCACCGTCGCGGGGGCGCTGGAAGAGGCGCTGCACAAAGCGGGCGTCAGCACCTATCTGCTGGATGGCGACAACGTGCGCCACGGGCTGTGCAGCGATCTGGGCTTTAGCGATGCGGATCGCAAAGAGAACATCCGTCGGGTGGGCGAAGTGGCCAGCCTGATGGCCGATGCCGGGCTGGTGGTGTTAACCGCCTTTATCTCACCGCACCGCGCCGAGCGGCAGATGGTACGTGAGCGGGTGGGGAACAGCCGCTTCATTGAAGTGTTTGTTGATACCCCGCTGGAAATATGCGAGCAGCGCGATCCGAAGGGACTGTACAAAAAGGCCCGCGCTGGCGAGCTGAAGAACTTCACCGGCATTGATGCGGTTTACGAAGCGCCGGAAAACCCCGATATTCACCTGCAAGGCCAACAATTGGTAACAAATTTGGTGGGTCAATTATTAGACCTGCTCCGGCAGGGCGATATTATCAGATCCTGAGATGGTATTGATGGGGATGCTTAATCTCCATCAATATGTCACGGTCACAGGATCAGCTATGCGGAACAGTGAAAACTACATCATCACCGGGTCGGACACAGTATCGGCACATGACGAGACGACCTGGTCTTTTCCTGGGGCGATTGTCGGCTTTGCGTCATGGCTGATGGCACTGGGGATCCCTTTCCTGTTTTACGGCAGCAATACGCTGTTTTTCTTCCTTTATACCTGGCCTTTCTTTCTGGCGCTGATGCCCGTTGCCGTTGTGGTAGGGATCGCGCTCCACTCTCTGCTTCACGGCAAGCTGCTCTACAGTTCGTTTATCACCGTCTTAACGGTGGTCGCTATGGTGGGACTGTTATTTTTGTGGCTCATGGGATAAGTTCATCCATAATTCAAAACGTAACCAACTATGTGACATTGTTGGCTTGCGCGAATCTGCAAAAAAAATGTGGTACATTTGCCCGCAATGTTGCGGCATCTCTGTAGCCCCGATGTAGAGTCATGGGGAAAGTTATGGGATGATGATGCCGTTTTTCAGGGGGCAGGATGGGTAAACTTACGCTGCTGTTGCTGGCTCTGCTGGTCTGGCTTCAGTATTCGCTGTGGTTCGGTAAGAACGGCCTTCACGATTACAGTCGCGTCAGCGATGACGTGACGGCGCAGCAGGCAACAAACAGCAAATTAAAAGCGCGAAACGATCAGCTGTTTGCGGAAATTGACGATCTCAATGGCGGGCAGGAAGCCATTGAAGAGCGTGCGCGCAACGAACTCAGCATGACTAAGCCGGGCGAAACCTTCTATCGTCTGGTGCCGGATGCGTCTAAACGCAACCAGGGCTCAGTACAAAACACTCGATAATCAGGCCCAGGATTACGCCATGGCAGTAACATTTTCCAACGTATGCGCCGTTGTGCCAGCCGCCGGGTTTGGCCGGCGCATGCAGACTGAATGTCCTAAGCAGTACCTTTCAATTGGTGATAAAACGATCCTTGAGCACACCGTGGCGGCGCTGCTGGCGAACCCACGTGTGACGCGGGTCGTTATCGCTATCAGCCCGGGCGACGTCCGCTTCGCCGCGCTGCCGCTTGCCCGCCACCCGCAGGTGACCGTGGTGGACGGTGGCGCAGAGCGTGCCGATTCGGTGCTGGCGGGACTGAAAGCCGCCGGTGACGCACAGTGGGTACTGGTGCACGATGCGGCGCGGCCCTGTTTGCATCAGGATGACCTGGCGCGGCTGCTGGCCATCAGCGAAACCAGCCGCGTTGGTGGCATTCTGGCCACGCCGGTCCGCGATACCATGAAACGCGGCGAGCCCGGCCTGCCGGCCATCGCCCATACGGTGGAGCGCGTTGACCTCTGGCATGCACTCACGCCGCAATTTTTCCCTCGCGAGCTGTTGCACCACTGCTTAACCCGTGCGCTGAACGAAGGCGCAACCATCACCGACGAAGCCTCGGCGCTGGAGTACTGCGGTTTTCACCCGGAACTGATTGAAGGGCGCGCAGATAATATAAAGGTGACGCGCCCCGAAGATTTACAGCTGGCAGAATTTTATCTTACCCGTTCGACCCATCAGGAGAAGGCATAATGCGAATTGGACATGGTTTTGACGTACACGCCTTTGGCGGCGAGGGCCCAATTATCATTGGCGGCGTACGCATCCCTTATGAAAAAGGACTGCTCGCGCATTCTGATGGCGATGTTGCACTGCACGCGTTAACCGATGCGCTACTTGGTGCGGCGGCGCTTGGCGATATCGGCAAGCTGTTCCCGGATACCGATCCGGCCTTCAAAGGGGCCGACAGCCGCGAGCTGCTGCGCGAAGCCTGGCGCCGTATTCAGGCCAAAGGCTATACCCTTGGCAACGTGGATGTGACCATTATTGCCCAGGCGCCGAAAATGCTGCCGCATATTCCTCAGATGCGCGTCTTTATTGCCGAGGATCTTGGCTGCCATATGGACGACGTCAACGTCAAAGCGACCACCACCGAGAAACTCGGCTTTACCGGCCGTGGTGAAGGCATTGCCTGCGAAGCCGTGGCGCTGCTGGTGAAGGCGGTGAAATGACGGACTTCGACAACCTGACCTACCTGCACGGTAAACCGCAGGGTACGGGGCTGCTGAAAGCCAACCCGGAAGATTTTGTGGTCGTCGAGGATTTGGGGTTCGAGCCGGATGGCGAGGGCGAGCACATTCTGGTGCGGATCCTGAAGAATGGCTGTAACACCCGTTTTGTGGCCGATGCGCTGGCAAAGTTCCTGAAAATTCACGCTCGTGAAGTAAGCTTCGCCGGGCAGAAAGACAAACACGCCGTGACGGAACAGTGGCTCTGCGCGCGGGTGCCGGGTAACGGGATGCCCGATTTAAGCCAGTTCCAGCTCGAAGGCTGCCAGGTGCTGGAATATGCCCGCCATAAGCGCAAGTTGCGCCTCGGCGCGTTAAAGGGCAACGCCTTTACCCTGGTGCTGCGCGAGGTAAGCAACCGCGACGAGGTAGAACAGCGTCTTAACGCCATCCAGGCGCAGGGTGTGCCGAACTACTTTGGCGCGCAGCGTTTTGGCATCGGCGGCAGTAACCTGCAGGGGGCGCTACGCTGGGCGCAGAGCAATGCCCCGGTGCGCGATCGCAATAAACGCAGTTTTTGGTTGTCGGCAGCCCGCAGCGCGTTGTTTAATCAAATCGTCAGCGAGCGACTGAAAAAAACAGACGCGAATCAAGTTGTTGTCGGCGATGCGCTACAATTAGCGGGACGCGGCAGCTGGTTTGTCGCCACTGACGAAGAGCTGCGCGATGTGCAGGCGCGCGTCGAGGCAAAAACGCTGATGATCACTGCGGCCCTGCCGGGTACCGGCGACTGGGGTCCGCAGGGTGATGCGCTGCGCTTTGAACAGTCTGCCATCGCCGATGAAACAGAGTTATGCTCACTGCTGGGGCGGGAAAAAGTCGAAGCGGCACGCCGGGCGATGCTGCTCTATCCGCAACAGTTGAGCTGGAACTGGTGGGATGACGTAACCGTCGAGCTACGTTTCTGGCTGCCGGCAGGCAGCTTTGCCACCAGTGTTGTCAGGGAACTTATCAACACTTCGGGTGACTATGCGAATATTGCTGAGTAACGATGACGGGATCCATGCGCCAGGCATTCAGACGCTGGCGAAAGCGATACGTGAGTTCGCCGAGGTGCAGGTGGTGGCTCCCGATCGTAACCGCAGCGGTGCCTCTAACTCGTTAACCCTCGAGTCGTCTCTTCGCACCTTTACCTTTGATAACGGTGATATCGCCGTGCAGATGGGCACCCCGACCGACTGTGTCTTTCTGGGGGTTAATGCGCTGATGCGTCCCCGCCCGGACGTGGTGGTCTCCGGCATTAATGCCGGACCCAACCTGGGCGATGACGTGATCTACTCCGGTACGGTGGCGGCAGCCATGGAAGGGCGCCATCTCGGCTTTCCTGCCCTGGCGGTCTCGCTTAACGGCCATCAGCATTATGACACCGCCGCCGCGGTCACCTGCGCCATTCTGCGCGCGCTGAGCCGTGAACCGCTGCGCACCGGTCGCATCCTTAATATCAACGTGCCGGATCTGCCGCTGGATCAAATCAAAGGTATCCGCGTGACGCGCTGCGGCAGCCGCCACCCGGCGGATAAAGTGATCCCGCAGGAAGATCCGCGCGGCAACACGCTGTACTGGATTGGTCCGCCGGGCGAAAAACATGATGCCGGGCCGGATACCGATTTTGCCGCCGTAGATGAAGGCTACGTCTCCGTCACCCCGCTGCACGTCGATTTGACCGCGCATAACGCGCAGGATGTGGTTTCAGGCTGGCTGGATCGCGCCGGGGTGAGCTCGCAATGGTAAGCAATCGTGTACAAACTCTTCTGAATCAATTACGCAGTCAGGGCATTGCTGACGAGCGGGTGCTGGACGCCATCTCGCGGGTACCGCGGGAAAAATTCGTGGATGAGGCGTTTGAGCACAAAGCGTGGGACAACGTCGCGTTGCCGATAGGGCAGGGGCAAACCATCTCCCAGCCCTATATGGTGGCGCGCATGACCGAGCTGCTGGAGCTGACCCCGGACTTGCGGGTGCTGGAGATTGGCACCGGTTCTGGATACCAGACCGCCATTCTGGCGCACCTGGTGCATCATGTCTGCTCGGTTGAGCGCATTAAAGGGTTGCAGTGGCAGGCGCGCCGCCGCCTGAAGCAGCTCGATTTACATAATGTTTCTACCCGTCACGGGGATGGCTGGCAGGGCTGGAAGGCACGCGGCCCGTTTGATGCCATTATCGTGACGGCTGCACCGCCTGAGATCCCGGCTGCGCTGATGGCGCAACTGGACGACGGCGGGATCCTCGTTTTACCGGTGGGCGATGAACACCAACTGTTGAAGCGTGTTCGTCGACGGGGCAACGAGTTTATTATCGATACCGTAGAAGCCGTACGTTTCGTGCCTCTGGTAAAAGGAGAGCTGGCCTGAGACTCGGATTTTTCCAGGGTTATTCAGGCAAATTCAGCGTATGGTGTGGCGCAAAACGTCGTGACATTACGGTAATTTTAAGTCACTGGTAATTAAAAATAATCCTGGGGGATAAATGAGCGCGGGAAGCCCAAAATTCACCATCAGCCGAGTTGCGGCATTGTCACTGGTTTCAATCTGGCTGGCAGGTTGTTCAACATCGAATAATGCCCCTGCGCCTGTCAGTTCGGTCGGCGGTAATAGCGGCTCTGGTAATTCATCCGGTGGCATGCTGATCACCCCTCCGCCCAAAATGGGCACCTCAACGGCGCAACAAACTCCGCAAATCCAGCCTGTTCAGCGTCCGGTTACCCAGCCAGTACAGATTCAGCCAGTGGAACAACCTGTCCAGACGGAAAATGGCCGCATTGTGTATAACCGCAAGTATGGGAACATTCCGAAAGGCAGCTATACTGGCGGCAGCACCTACACCGTGAAACGCGGTGATACCCTCTTCTATATTGCCTGGATCACCGGGAACGATTTCCGCGATCTGGCAGAGCGAAACAACGTTCCGGCCCCGTATGGCCTGAATGTCGGCCAGACGCTACAGGTGGGCAATGCGACCGGCGCACCGTTAACGCCAGGCAATACTGTTTCTGCGGCTGACGTCACAGCGCAAAATAACAGTGTGACGCCTGCGCAAAAATCAAGCACAGTGGTTGCGTCGCAACCGACAATTACGTATTCTGAAGATTCAGGTGAACAGAGTGCTAACAAGATGTTGCCGAACAATAAGGGGACTGCGACTGTAGTTACAGCACCCGTTACGGCTCCTGTGGTTAGCTCTACCGCACCCGTTGCCAGTAGTCAGACGTCCAGCTCGCCAATCTCTTCCTGGCGCTGGCCGACTGAAGGCAAGGTTATCGAGAACTTTTCTTCCTCCGAGGGGGGAAATAAAGGGGTCGATATCGCAGGGAGTAAGGGACAGGCTATTATCGCGACCGCTGATGGACGCGTGGTATACGCCGGTAACGCTCTGCGCGGTTACGGTAATCTTATTATCATCAAACACAACGATGATTACCTGAGTGCCTACGCCCATAACGATACGATGCTGGTCCGGGAACAACAAGAAGTTAAGGCGGGGCAAAAAATAGCTACTATGGGTAGCACCGGAACCAGTTCTACACGCTTGCATTTTGAAATTCGTTACAAGGGGAAATCCGTAAACCCGCTGCAGTATTTACCGCAGCGATAAATTGGCGGGACATATCTTTTGGTATGTTGCGCCCAGGGATCACGGGTAGGAGCCACCTTTATGAGTCAGAATACGCTGAAAGTTCATGATTTAAATGAAGACGCGGAATTTGATGAGAACGGAGTAGAGGCTTTTGACGAAAAAGCCTTAGTAGAAGAGGAACCCAGTGATAACGATTTAGCTGAAGAAGAGCTGTTATCGCAGGGTGCCACACAACGTGTGCTGGATGCGACTCAGCTTTACCTTGGGGAGATTGGTTACTCCCCACTGTTAACAGCAGAAGAAGAAGTTTACTTCGCGCGCCGGGCATTACGTGGTGATGTGGCTTCACGTCGTCGCATGATTGAAAGTAACCTGCGTCTGGTGGTTAAGATTGCCCGTCGTTACAGCAATCGTGGTCTGGCTCTGCTGGATCTGATTGAAGAGGGCAACCTGGGCCTGATCCGCGCAGTAGAGAAATTTGACCCTGAACGTGGGTTCCGTTTCTCAACCTATGCGACATGGTGGATCCGACAGACCATCGAACGGGCAATCATGAACCAGACCCGTACGATTCGACTGCCTATTCACATTGTGAAAGAGTTGAACGTTTATCTGCGTACCGCGCGCGAGTTGTCCCATAAGCTGGACCACGAGCCAAGCGCGGAAGAGATTGCCGAACAGCTTGATAAACCTGTTGATGATGTTAGCCGTATGCTGCGTCTCAACGAGCGTATTACCTCTGTCGACACCCCGCTGGGTGGCGATTCCGAGAAAGCGCTGCTGGACATCCTGGCCGATGAAAAAGACAACGGCCCGGAGGACACCACGCAGGACGATGATATGAAACAGAGCATCGTCAAATGGTTGTTCGAACTGAACGCCAAACAGCGTGAAGTGCTGGCACGTCGTTTCGGTCTGCTGGGGTATGAAGCTGCGACACTGGAAGATGTCGGTCGTGAAATCGGCCTGACCCGTGAACGTGTTCGTCAGATTCAGGTAGAAGGTCTGCGTCGCCTGCGTGAAATCCTGCAGGGGCAAGGGCTGAATATCGAAGCGCTGTTCCGCGAGTAAGCACCTTTTCGTCAAAAAAGGCCAGTCTTTCGACTGGCCTTTTTCTTTTGCTTAAGGCGCTGCGGTTTCATGTAGCAGACGCCAGGTGAGGTTGTCTCCCTCCTGGTTCAGGATGGCGCTGGACCAGCGCACGTTCACCGGCTGATCCGGGCGGGTTTGTGTTTCACGGTAGTGAAGCACTGCGCCGTTATCCCAGGTCTGCAACGTCGTTAATTCATCAATCACGATCTTCAGTCCAGGGCGGCTGCCGCGCTGCGCCTCGAGGAAACGTGCGAGCGCGGGGTGATCCAGGTGTGCGCCGGTTGGGGCAATCATCAAAAAGTCCTGATGAAAACGGGCGAGCAGGGGGGCAAAATCGCCTTCACCCTGGCCTAACCACTTTTCTAATGCGATGTGAGCATCAATAATTTCTGTTTCATAGCGGGTCATTCTCTCTCCTTTACCATCATTTTGCGAACCAACTCCGTAAACTGGCGACGCTCCTCAGCCGTTAAACGCCCCAGAAAAGCCTCATCGACATGATTCCCTGCCGGTTTACAGTTGCCGAGCAACGCTTCGCCTTCCGGCGTTAAGAATACAAACCGGCGGCGCTTATCTGCAGCATCGGCTTCGCGCTTCACCAGCCCACGTAATTCCATACGGCTCAGCATCTCCGCGAGGGTAGCTTTGGTGCTTACCGCCGCTTCGGTGAGCGCCACCTGCTCAATGCCGGGATGTTCCGCGATAGAACGCAGCACCGCGTATTGCGGCTTAGTCAGCTCGGGTAAGGCCTGCTGCCAGCGCGCAGTATGTTGCTGAAAAAGCTGACGTAACAGGTGGAACGCTTCTTGTTTTAGTTCCATGAACTCTCCAGCATAAAAATGATCTCTTTATGATAGCCCCGATCAGCGGCGAATTTAACGCAGCCCGTTTTACCATTTCGTGTGATCGCATGCGAACGATCTTGTCAGCGTTCAGATCCGGGCGTACGGTAAGCAACAAGTTCGTATACGAACAAATTAAATGAGGTTTTGCATGAGATTGATTGTTGGGATGACAGGGGCAACCGGTGCGCCGCTCGGCGTGGCGCTGCTGCAGGCGCTTCGCGACATGCCGGAAGTTGAATCCCATCTGGTGATGTCGAAATGGGCGAAAACAACGATTGAACTGGAAACGCCGTATACCGCTCAGGACGTTGCCGGGCTGGCGGATGTGGTTCACAGCCCGGCGGATCAGGGGGCAACCATCTCATCCGGCTCCTTTCGCACCGATGGCATGATCGTCATTCCCTGCAGCATGAAAACGCTGGCGGGCATCCGCGCAGGCTACGCCGAAGGGCTGGTGGGGCGTGCCGCTGACGTGGTGTTAAAAGAGCGACGCAAGCTGGTGCTGGTCCCGCGGGAAATGCCGCTCAGCACTATCCATCTTGAAAATATGCTGGCGCTTTCCCGCATGGGCGTGGCAATGGTGCCGCCGATGCCCGCTTATTACAACCATCCGCAAACCGCCGATGACATTACTCAACACATTGTGACCCGGGTGCTCGATCAGTTTGGTCTGGCGCATAACAAAGCCCGTCGCTGGGAGGGGTTACAGGCGGCCAGAGATTTTTCCCAGGAGAATAAACATGGCATTTGATGATTTGTGAAGCTTCCTGCAGGCGCTCGATGAGCAAGGGCAACTGCTAAAAATCACGGAACAGGTTGATGCGGAGCCGGATCTGGCCGCGGCAGCCAACGCCACCGGGCGCATTGGCGATGGCGCACCTGCGCTCTGGTTTGACAACATCCGCGGCTTTACCGACGCCCGCGTGACGATGAACACTATCGGATCCTGGCAAAACCACGCCATCTCGCTGGGGCTGCCGCCGAATACGCCAGTGAAAAAGCAGATCGACGAGTTTATTCGCCGCTGGGATAACTTCCCGGTTGCGCCGGAGCGTCGCGCCAACCCGGCCTGGGCAGAGAACACGGTGGATGGCGACGCGATCAATCTGTTCGATATTCTGCCGCTGTTCCGCCTGAACGACGGTGACGGTGGTTTCTACCTGGATAAAGCCTGTGTGGTCTCCCGCGATCCGCTCGACCCGGATCACTTCGGCAAGCAGAACGTCGGCATCTACCGCATGGAGGTGAAGGGCAAACGCAAGCTGGGTCTGCAGCCGGTGCCGATGCATGACATCGCCCTGCACCTGCATAAAGCGGAAGAGCGCGGGCAGGATCTGCCGATTGCGATCACCCTGGGCAATGACCCGATCATCACCCTGATGGGGGCGACGCCGCTCAAGTACGATCAATCAGAATATGAGATGGCGGGTGCGTTGCGCGAAAGTCCCTATCCGATCGCCACCGCGCCGCTGACCGGTTTTGACGTGCCCTGGGGTTCGGAAGTGATCCTCGAAGGGGTGATTGAAGGCCGCAAACGCGAAATCGAAGGGCCGTTCGGGGAGTTCACCGGGCACTACTCCGGTGGCCGTAACATGACCGTGGTACGCATCGATAAAGTCTCTTACCGCACAAAACCGATTTTTGAGTCGCTCTATCTCGGGATGCCGTGGACCGAAATCGACTACCTGATGGGCCCGGCAACCTGCGTGCCGCTCTACCAGCAGCTGAAAGCTGAATTCCCGGAAGTGCAGGCGGTGAACGCGATGTACACCCACGGCCTGCTGGCAATTATCTCCACTAAAAAACGTTACGGCGGTTTTGCCCGCGCCGTGGGGCTGCGGGCGATGACCACGCCGCATGGCCTGGGCTACGTGAAGATGGTGATCATGGTGGACGAGGATGTCGATCCATTCAACCTGCCGCAGGTGATGTGGGCCCTGTCGTCGAAGGTGAACGCCGCGGGGGATCTGGTGCAGCTGCCGAACATGTCGGTGCTGGAGCTGGATCCGGGTTCAAGTCCGGCGGGGATCACCGACAAACTGATTATCGACGCCACCACACCGGTTGCACCCGATATGCGTGGACACTACAGCCAGCCGGTACAGGATCTGCCTGAAACCAAAGCCTGGGCTGAAAAACTGACCGCGATGCTGGCCGCACGTAAATAAGGAGGGGAAAATGATTTGTCCACGTTGTGCCGATGAACATATTGAGGTGATGGCGACGTCGCCGGTTAAAGATGTCTGGACGGTGTATCAGTGCCAGCACTGTCTGTATACCTGGCGCGATACCGAGCCGCTGCGCCGCACCAGCCGCGAGCACTATCCCGAAGCGTTTCGCATGACGCAGAAAGATATCGACGATGCCCCGCAGGTGCCGACCATTCCTCCGTTGCTGGCGGAAGATAAGCGCGGATAAAAAAGCCGGGTGGCGGCTACGCCTTACCCGGCCTACTATCCAGCGTCTTTTGTAGGCCCGGTAAGCGATAACGCCACCGGGCGTAAAAACCGCATGAAATCTCCGTAGGCCCGGTAAGCGATAGCGCCACCGGGCGATACAGACCGCAGAGCTTTACACCAGATTTTTCAACCGATAAATCCACTCCAGCGCCTGACGTGGTGTCAGAGAATCCGGGTCGAGGTTCTCCAGTGCTTCCAGCGCCGGGGAGGTCTCTTCGGCAGGGACCAGCAGAGACATCTGGGTGCCATCTACCTGGGTAGCCGCCGCGTTTGGCGCCAGGCTTTCCAGTTCGCGCAGCTTCTGACGGGCCCGCTTGATCACCTCTTTCGGCACGCCCGCCAGCGCCGCCACGGCCAGACCGTAGCTTTTGCTCGCCGCGCCATCCTGTACGCTGTGCATAAAGGCGATAGTATCCCCGTGCTCCAGCGCATCCAGATGCACGTTCGCCACGCCCTCCATCTTCTCCGGCAGTTGCGTCAGCTCGAAGTAGTGGGTGGCAAACAGGGTCAGGGCTTTGATCTTATTGGCCAGGCTTTCGGCACAGGCCCACGCCAGCGAGAGCCCGTCGTAGGTGGAGGTGCCGCGACCAATCTCATCCATCAGCACCAGGCTGTACTCCGTGGCGTTGTGCAGGATATTTGCCGTTTCGGTCATCTCGACCATAAAGGTGGAGCGACCGCTCGCCAGATCGTCCGCCGCGCCCACGCGGGTAAAGATACGGTCGATAGGGCCAATCTCCACCTTTTGCGCCGGAACGTAGCTGCCGATGTAGGCCAGCAGCGCAATCAGTGCCGTCTGGCGCATATAGGTACTTTTACCGCCCATGTTTGGCCCGGTAATAATCAGCATCCGGCGCTGCGGCGACAGGTTCAGCGGGTTGGCGATAAACGGTTCGTTCAGTACCTGTTCCACCACCGGGTGGCGCCCTTCGGTAATGCGCACGCCTGGCTTATCGGTGAAGGTTGGGCAGCAGTAGTTCAGCGTCTCGGCACGTTCCGCCAGGTTGACCAGTACATCCAGCTCGGCCAGCGCCGTGGCGCTCTGCTGCAAATCCGCAAGGTGCGGCATCAGGATGTCGAACAGGGCGTCATAGAGCTGTTTTTCCAGCGCCAGCGCTTTGCCTTTTGAGGTAAGCACTTTGTCTTCGTACTCTTTCAGCTCCGGAATAATGTAGCGCTCGGCGTTTTTCAGCGTCTGGCGGCGCACGTAGTGAATAGGAGCCAGGTGGCTCTGTCCACGGCTGATCTGAATAAAGTAGCCGTGCACTGCGTTGTAACCCACTTTCAGGGTGTCCAGCCCAAGGCGCTCACGCTCGCGGATCTCCAGCTTATCCAGATAGTCCGTCGCACCATCGGCCAGCGAGCGCCACTCGTCCAGCTCTTCGTTGTACCCCGGGGCAATCACGCCGCCGTCACGCACCAGAACCGGCGGGGCATCGATAATGGCCTTTTCCAGCAGTTCACGCAGTTCGCTAAATTCGCCCATCGCCTCGCGCAGCTTTTGCACCGGGGCGCTGTCGATCTCCGCCAACTGGATGCGCAGTTCAGGCAGTTGCTGGAAGGCATGGCGCATGCGGGCTAAATCGCGCGGGCGTGCGGTGCGCAGCGCCAGTCGTGCCAGAATACGTTCCAGATCGCCCACCTGACGCAATACCGGCTGAAGGTCGCTATACCGATCCTGCAGGGCGCCAATGGTCTGCTGGCGCGCGGTGAGCGTGGCAATATCGCGGACCGGCATATGCAGCCAGCGTTTCAGCATACGGCTGCCCATCGGGGTGACGGTGCTGTCGAGCACCGAGGCGAGGGTGTTCTCCACACCACCGGCTAAATTCTGGGTGATCTCCAGATTGCGGCGGGTGGCGGCATCCATAATGATGCTGTCCTGCTGGCGTTCAATCGTAATGGAGCGGATATGCGGCAGGGCGGTGCGCTGGGTATCTTTTACGTACTGCAGCAGACAGCCCGCGGCGCACAGGCCGCGCGGCGCGTTTTCTACGCCAAAGCCGGTCAGATCGCGAGTGCCAAATTGCAGATTGAGCTGTTGACGCGCGGTGTCGATTTCAAACTCCCACAGCGGACGGCGACGCAGGCCGCGACGCCCCTCAAGCAGCCCCATCTCGGCGAGATCTTCGGCATAGAGCAGCTCCGCAGGATTGGTGCGTTGCAGTTCGGCCGCCATGGTTTCGCGGTCGGCCGGTTCGCTCAGGCGAAAACGCCCGGAGCTGATATCCAGCGTGGCGTAACCGAAACCTTTGCTATCCTGCCAGATGGCGGCAAGGAGGTTATCCTGGCGCTCCTGTAACAGCGCTTCATCGCTGATGGTGCCCGGAGTGACGATACGCACTACTTTGCGCTCAACCGGGCCTTTCGAGGTGGCCGGATCGCCAATCTGTTCGCAGATGGCGACCGATTCACCCTGGTTAACCAGCTTCGCCAGGTAGTTCTCTACCGCATGATGTGGAATACCGGCCATCGGGATGGGTTCACCTGCCGAGGCGCCACGTTTGGTCAGGGAGATGTCGAGCAGCTGCGAGGCGCGTTTCGCATCGTCATAAAACAGCTCGTAAAAGTCGCCCATCCGGTAAAAGAGCAGGATCTCGGGATGCTGAGCTTTCAGCTTGAGGTACTGCTGCATCATGGGGGTGTGGGCGTCGAAATTGTCAGTAGTGGTCATGGAGTGATGATGTCCATTTCTTTGAAAACAGTGCTGTTCAGGCGACGTTAGGGTCGTGTATTGCCGCTATTGTCGCATGAAAAAATGGCCCGGCGCAGCAAAATGTCACTACCTTAACTCGTCTCTTCATTGACCAGTTCAATCACCAGTTTTCCCTGTTCCACCAGCACCCGCACCCGGGAATGGGTTTTAAAACCAGCCTCTTCCAGCCAGTCGCCTTTTAAACTCAGCGCGGCGTGTACGCTGTAGCGTGTTGGGATCTTGGTCTTGCGATCCTCATGGCGCTTTCTGAAATACCCCACGGTGAGCTGGCGGCTGGGTCTGGAAATGCTGATATCTGACATAGAAACTCCTTTTTCTCAGGCAAGGATCAGGTGATAAAAACACCTGTATAAAATGCCAGTAAAATGAACCTGAGACAAACGCAGAACTGCGAAGCGTCTTCAGAAAACGAAATGTAAAATATGAAATCGGGCTTAATATCCAGCCTGAAAAGGGTATTATAAATACAACTTATTATTAGGTATTAGACTATGGCAGGAAAACGGATCGCGCGCGAAAAAGAGACCATCCGCAAGATGATCGCGCTCTATGAAAAGCAGTGCCCGCAGGCATCTAAAGAGGCGGGACACTACGCAGCGCTGAATGCGTATGCCGACAAGCGCCTGGATAAATGCGTGTTTGGTGAAGAGAAACCGGCCTGCAAGCAGTGCCCGGTCCATTGCTACCAGCCCGCTAAGCGTGAAGAGATGAAGCAGGTCATGCGTTGGGCGGGGCCGCGCATGCTCTGGCGTCACCCGATTCTGACGATTCGCCATCTGATTGACGATCGCCGCCCGGTGCCCGAGCTGCCGGAAAAGTACCGCCCGAAAAAGTAACCATTCAGGTGCGCGGCCTGCGCATCGGGCGACAGATTGCCACATTAACGGCGAGATAAGATGGTCCACAATCGACCATCATTAAATCGACTGAATGCATTTTTCTTGCTGATATATCAGGTCTGGAAAGAGTTAATATCCATCACTGGCCTTTCCCCGGCAATACAATTCTGAAAACTGAAATTAATAATTCCTGAATGAAGAGGTTTAGGTAAATCTAGCGATAAATTTTTATCGCTTTATCTTTTAGTTCTGCACTACATTCAATCCAGGACTTTGGACCGATACTTACACGTTTAACACCAGATTTACTGTAAGCCTGAAGGTCCGGTATACTACTTAAATCCATTATGTTTACTGGTAAATCGACTGCCGAACAAACTTGTTTTATTAAATAATGGTCTGTGGTGCCAGGAATAAAGAATCCATTTGCACCAGCCTCACGATATGCACGTCCTCTGTGGATGACGGCTTCTAGTAAATTGGTATGTTTGTTCTGGTCACCTTCTTGCAAGAAAATATCTGTTCTGGCATTAATGAAAACATTAACCCCCATTTTATCTGCTGTTTTTCTCAGGGCTGTTATTCTTTCAGATTGTTCGTCTATCCCGAATATACCACCCTGAGCGATATTTTGGTCCTCAAAGTTAACGCCTGCGACTCCGACATCAATCAACGCAGAGAAGTTTTCACAAACCTCTTTTAATTCCTTAGCGTATCCGCTTTCGAAGTCGACAGTGACTGGAAGGTTTACCGCTTTAACAATATTTTTTACAATTACAAGTAACTCATCAAAAGGTATGGATTGCCCGTCAGGGTATCCCTGCGCCTCCGCAACGGACCAGCTGCTGGTCGCAATCGCCTCTGCGCCATTAGTGGCAAGAATTTTGGCCGTACCGGCGTCCCAGATATTGTAGAGAAAAAGAGGGCGATCCTTTTTGTGCAATAGATGAAATGATTCGATGTGCTTATTCATAGTGCCTCTCAGTTATTGGATATTCTGCGTTCATGTTCGATTAACCATTTCTTACGCCACAGCCCACCACCATATCCTGTTAATGTTCCGTCTGCGCCAATTACTCTATGGCATGGGATTAAAATGGAGATTTGATTTGCTCCATTAGCTCGGGCAACTGCCCGACAAGCCGTGGTATTGCCTATCTCTTTAGCAATATCTGAATAACTTCTTAATTCGCCCATAGGAATTTTTCTCAGCGCATCCCAGACTCCTCTTGTAAATCTTGTGCCAAATTCTGCTAAGGGTGTATTAAAATGGAAAATTCTACCCTCGAAGTATAAGTTAAGCTCTTTCTCAACGAGATCGATGGGGGCTTCGCGGCCCATAACAATTTCGGCGTTGGTGATTTTTTTAAGTTTTTCCATTTCGCCTGGCAGCGCATTTCTGTCGAGAAATTCCAGTAAATAAAGAGAGTATTTATCCGCAATGGCGATCATTGTTCCGATAGGGGTCTCTATCCAGTCTGCTTTAAGGTAAAATCTATTATGAGCATTTTTGGGAGAAACACCGATATGCCGCGATATTGCATTACGAAATCCGCTTCCTGAATCATAATTGGCTGTTAATTGTGCATCGATTACTTTTGATCCGTCAGTCAGAGACTCCACACTTTTCCCAATCCTTCTCTGCCGGGCAATTTCTAAAAAAGTAATGCCAAACTGACGTCTGAATGCCCGCCTGACTGTCGACGGATCGAATCCCATTTCTGCAATGGCACCTTCGGACCACTTTTTATCAGTGTTACTTTCCAGCTCATCCAGTAGCTTGTCGATCATAGGCTCACGAGTTAGTCCGATAGCCATCGGCCTACAGCGTTTGCAAGGTCTGAACCCGGCTTCCAGCGCTGAACCTATAGATGAATAAAAGGTTGAATTTTCTTTTTTGGGTTTTCTGGCAGGACAGGTCAGCTTGCAGAAGATACCTGTGCTTTTGACCCCCACATATGCAAAGCCTTCATAGGAAGGATCCCGTTCAATCAATGCCTTATAAAGAACGTCATCTGAAGGAATATCGAATAGCATCATGATGCCTCGTTTGGGTGGTGTTCCAATAATGTTAATGGAATGCTGGGGAGGGGAGCGACTAAAAACGGGCATCTATTTGTTCAAAGAGTAAAACAGAGTTTTTGTTTAAATATGAGTTTTTGGATAGTTTATTCACATAAAATTTAAATTTTAAACGGATATAAATACCAAAAAAATCGTATTTGATTTTTTTATAAGCATGCAATTCTGTGATGATAATCACCAGATATATTTTTATCTTATTGAATTGCAATGTTTTTTTGGATTGTGTTTTGTTGTAATCATAGTGTGAATACAATCGAGACTGCATCAAGAATCTGGTTTTCATTAAACCGAGTAGCATTCAATGTTGTCCTTCGATTTATTCGGGCATCTGGCGAATGGGTGTCTTATGTAGAAGATGAGCAGATGATGCGCCGGGCAGGGCCGCGCATGCTGTGGCGTCAGCCGATTAGCCTCGCGGCCTGCGCATCGGGCGACAGATTGCCACCATAGCAATTGCACTGCACAGCGGGAATACCGCCAACACCAGCCACGGAACGATCGCCCCGGTGGATGGCGTCAGCGCCCGATCGAGCAGATCGCCGAGCAGTAAATTTCCCGCCAGCACTGCACAGCCCCCAGCGGTAGCCAGTGCGCCATAGTGCGCACCCAGGGTCGATTCGCTGGCAAACCATGGCACCACATCTTTTCCTGCCGGTACCAGCAGCATCTGCCCGGTGGTCAGCAGGGTGACAAAACAGGCCGCAGGCAGCAGCCGCAGTAACCCCGTGCCCGGCGGCGAAGAGGCAAACAGCGCGACGCTCAGAAACGCGGCGGCGATAAGCAGAAAACCCACCGGCAGGACCCGCACCGCGCCCACCCGACGGGCAAAACGCGCCAGCGGAAGCTGAAAGAGGATCACCAGCCCCGAGGCCAGCATAAACAGCGGGCCAAGATCTTTCTCGCTGCCGCCAGCACGCTGGATCTCCACCGGAAGCGCCAGATAGAGCTGGTTATAGCTCAACAGCCAGCTGCTCCAGGCGATGATAAACGCCACGAACCGCGGCTGGCGAAAGGTGATCCACCAGGGGGTGATATGCAGCGGCTGGTTTTTTGCTGAGCCTGAAGGTAAACAGAAGAACAGCACTATCAGCGCCACCACGAAGACCGCGGCCCCGGCCAGCGCCACCTGACGAAAACCCAGGCCGGTGAGCAGGGCACCCGCGACCGGGCCCAGGACGGCCCCCAACTCGCCACATACCGCAAAGAGGGCGAACCACTCGGCGCGGCTGCGTTTTCCCTGCGCCTCGCTGCGGGTTCCGGCTTTAGCCAGTAAGGCTTCGATGGAGGGGGAGAAGAGCGCGCCCCCGATCCCGGTGAGGCACGCCCCGGCAATAATGACCGGCAGGCTGTAACCAAAGGCCAGCAGCAGATAGCCCACCACCCGTACAACGCAGCCGCAAAGAATAATGATGCGCGCGCCGTAGCGGTCGGAGAGAGCGCCGCCAACGATAAACATCCCCTGCTGGGAGAAGGTCCGCAGCCCGAGCACCAGCCCGATAACGCCGCCGGAGAGCAGCATATCGTCGCGTAAAAAAATCGCCAGGAAGGGGACGACGGCATAAAAACCAATATTGAAAACAAACTGGCTGCCCAGTAAGACGGGCGGCCAGAGTTGCGTCGCGGGGCGAATGGATAGCACCTGTTATTTTGCCTCAGACGAGGAAGTGAATATGTTTTTTGCCATGATCGGGGGAGAGCTCAATGCGGGTTTTCACCCGGAATATCTCCCACAGCAGCTCTTCGGTCAGGATCGCCTGCGGCGTACCGCTGGCGACAACTCGCCCTTTTTGCATCACGATCAGCGCATCACAGAACATAGAGGCGTGGTTAAGATCGTGAATGGCGACGATGCTGGTGACCGGCAGCTGGCTAATCAACTGCATCAATTGCATCTGATGGTGAATATCCAGGTGGTTAGTGGGTTCATCCAGCAGGATCTCGGTTGGCATTTGCGCCAGCGCCCGGGCGATGTGCACCCGCTGGCGCTCGCCGCCGGAGAGGCTCAGCCAGCCCTGCTCGCTATGATGCAGCATATCCACCGTCTTCAGCGCCTGGTTTACCGTTTCGTCATCCTGCGCCGTCCAGCCGGAGAAAGGGGAGTGGTGCGGAATACGCCCCAGCTTCACCACATCCCGCACGCGCATGTTGGCGTCGGTCATGCCATGCTGTTCCACAAAGGCTACCCGCCGGGCGAGCTGCTTTTTCGGGATGCCACTGATGCTTTTGCCATCCAGCGCGACGGTGCCGCTATGGGGGCGACGTAACCCGGCCAGGATCCGCAGCAGCGAGGATTTGCCGGAGCCGTTTGGCCCCAGCAGGCCGACGGTCTGCCCCTGGGATACTGCCAGCGAGACATTGTCGACGATGACCTTTTTACCCACCTTCCAGGTGATATTTTCAGCAGTGATGCTCATCACTTATTCCTTGAACGGTAGATAATCACAGCAAAGAACGGGACGCCCACCAGCGCGGTAACGACGCCCACCGGCAGGCTTTGCGGAGCGATCAGCAGGCGTGAGGCGATATCCGCCAGCACCATCAGGATGGCACCCGCCAGCGCGCTGGCGATAAGCAGCGTGCGGTGCAGCGGACCAAAGAAGAAGCGCATCATGTGTGGCACCACCAGGCCGACAAAGCCGATGGAACCCGCCATGCTGACGATGGTGGCGGTCATCAGTGCGGTAACGATGAACAGGATCAGCCGCACCCAAGGGACGGCGATCCCCAGCGAGGCGGCGGCATCATCGCCAAAGGTGAAGGCGTCGAGCGCCCGGGCGTACCAGAGGCAGACAGCCAGACCGACCAGCACCGCGACCAGCACCATCTGGAACTCGGGCCATCTCACGCCGCTAAAGCTGCCCAGCAGCCAGAACATCACGTCGCGCGCCTGCTGGGCGCTGGCCGAGGTGCTGACGGTCCAGGCGGTGATGGCGTTAAACAGTTGCGAGGCGGCAACCCCGGCAAGGATGGTGCGTTCACTGCCGCCGCGGGCACCGTTCGTCAGCAGGGCCACAAACGCGAAGGCGGTAAACGCGCCGGCGAAGGCCCCGGCGGAAAGCGTCACGGTACCGCTGCCAATGCCCAGCACGACCACGGAGACCGCCCCGGTTGACGCCCCTGCGGAGACCCCCAGGACGTAGGGTTCGGCGAGGGCGTTTTTCAGCAGGCTTTGCAGCACCGCGCCGCAGATAGCCAGACCCGCACCGCAGCAGGCCGCCACCAGCGCCCGGCTCAGGCGAAAGTCCCAGATCACGCTCTCATAGATGCGATTGAGCGGCACCTCGGTTAAGCCCATTTTATTGGTAATGGCGTAGAACACGCTCTGCAGGGGGATCGACAACTCCCCCACGCTGACGCCAAAAGCGATAACCAGCAGCAGCGCGACCACCGCCAGGAAACCCGAAGCTGGCAACAGCCAGCTCAGGCGGGTCTGTTGTACTACCGCGGTCATTAATTCAGTTCCATTTTTCTGAGCTGTTCACCAATCTGCTCCGCGCCGTAAAGGGTGCGGATGGTCGGGTTCATCGCCTGGCCGTCCATCACCACGATGTGGCCTTTTTTCACCGCGTCGAGCTGGCTGACGGCGGGATCGCTTTTCAGGAATTTGATTTTTTCCTCGGCGTTATCCAGCGCCCAGCGGTTGCGGTCGAGGCTGGAGACCACGATCACGTCCGGGTTGGCCGCGATAATGCTTTCCCAGCCGACGGTCGGCCATTCCGTTTCAGAGGTGATGGCGTTGTGGCCACCCAGCACGTTAGCAATAAAGCCGGAGGCGCTGTTTTTACCGCCGACGTAGGCGTCAGAAGAGGGGGAGGAGCTGGAGAACCAGAAGACAAATGAGAGGTCTTTCTTGTTTTTGCTGAACTCAGCCCGCAGGTCGGCTTCACGCTTTTTGAAATCGGCAATCAACGCCTGGCCGCGATCTTCGACGTTAAAGATTTTGGCGAAATCTTCAATCTCTTTATACAGGAAGGTCATATCCCAGAGCTTCTGGCGGCTGCCGTACATATCGCCGATATCTTTTTTGGTGGCGCACATGCCCGGCGACATGTAGCTGTTGACGCCGACGGTGGCCAGATCTTCGCGTTTGGCGACTTTACTCTCTGGCCCCAGTAGCAGCGGCAGCTGGGCCGGAACGAAGTCCGGGTTTTGCGCAAGGATAGACTCCAGCGTCGGGATCTCAACGGTCAGCAATTTAACTTTTTCATTCTTTTCAGCGAGTTCAGGCAGCACTTTGGTCGGCCAGAAGGCGCTGGCGGCAACCTTATCCTGCAGGCCCAGCAGTAAGAGAATTTCTACGGTGTTCTGGCCCAGTGCCACCACGCGCTCTGGCGCTTTGGTGAAGGTCTCTTTATAGCCGCAGTTCTCGATCGTCAGAGGGTAGGTGGTTGCAAAAGCAGAACCGGCTGTCGCGATCAGCAAGCCTAATGCACTGATGATCTTTTTCATGAAACGCTATCCTTCATTAATTTATTGATGACAGCCCGGGAGCATGGCTGAGAATGAATATCATTTATTATGGCGGGGTTTTATACAATGATATATTCACGGTGTCAATGAACGATAATAACGTCATGAAATTATTGGATTTCATAGGGGATTTGTAGGCCGGGCAAGCGTAGCGCCGCCCGGCGAAGGGGGTTTAATCTAAATCTGCACCGTTGCTGGCAATCACTTTCTTGTACCACCAGAACGATTTTTTGCGTTTGCGTTCGAGGGTGCCGTTGCCGGCATCATCGCGATCGACATAGATAAAGCCGTAGCGCTTGCTCATCTCGCCGGTGGAGGCGGCAACCAGATCGATGCAGCCCCAGCTGGTGTAGCCCATCAGCGGAATGCCATCTTCAATGGCGTCGCCCATCGCGCGGATATGCTCCCGCAGGTAGCTGATGCGGTAGTCGTCGTTAATCTCACCGTTGGCGTCCATCTCATCCTTCGCGCCTAAGCCGTTCTCCACCAGGAACAGGGGCTTCTGGTAGCGGTCGTACATCATGTTCATGGTAATGCGCAAGCCCAGCGGGTCGATGCCCCAGCCCCACTCGCTGACGTCAATATGCGGGTTACGCAGGGATTTCACGATATTGGCCGCGCTGGTGTTGTTGGCATTCATATCCGCCGAGGCGCAGCGCGAGGCGTAATAGCTGAATGAGACAAAATCGACGGTGTTTGTCAGCAGTGCGTCATCACCCGGATCTTTGACAATCACCACCCCCTTTTCGCGGAACACGCGAGCAGAGTAGGCCGGGTAGCGGCCACGGGCCTGGACGTCGATAAAGAACAGGTTCTCACGATCTTTTTCTAATGCCGTCCACACATCTTCCGGTTTGCAGGAGTAGGGGTAGAAGTTACCGCCCGCCAGCATGCAGCCCACCTGGTTTTGTGGGTTCACCTCGTGGGCAATTTTGGTTGCCAGCGCGCTGGCAACCAGTTCATGGTGGGCGGCCTGATACTTCACCTGATCCTCATTTTCACCTTCCTCAAACACCAGCCCGGCACCGGAGAAGGGGCTGTGCAGCATGATGTTGATCTCGTTGAAGGTGAGCCAGTATTTCACCAGCCCGTTAAATTCTTCGAAGCAGGTGCGGGCGTAGCGGGCGAAAAAATCGACCATCTTGCGGTTGCGCCAGGAGCCATACTCGGTCACCAGATGCATCGGCACGTCAAAGTGGCAGAGGGTTACCAGCGGTTCGATATTGTACTTTTTACACTCCTCGAACACGGCCCGGTAAAAGGCAATCCCTTCTTTATTAGGCAGCGGTTCGTCGCCGTTCGGATAGAGGCGGCTCCAGGCAATGGAGGTACGGAATACCGTGAAGCCCATCTCGGCCATTAAGGCGATATCTTCTTTATAGCGATGGTAAAAATCGATCGCGTCGTGGCTGGGATAGAACTCGTCGTCACGCAGCGAAAAGCGTTTTTCCTTGCCGACCTTCACCGCCAGGCGGTTTGCGCCGTGGGGGATCATATCGACGGTGGTCAGGCCCTTGCCGCCCTCGCGGTATGCGCCTTCGCTCTGGTTAGCGGCCAGTGCGCCGCCCCATAAAAATCCTTGTGGAAAAACTGACATTCTTACCTCGCTATAAATTTATGCTTGTGCTGCTTTGGCCTGAACCGGTGCGGATTGCAGCGCGCGTGCTTTTTCTGCTTCGTCTTCTACCGGGATATCTTCAAAGCCCAGAATCAGGGTCAGCACGAAAGAGAGCACCACGGCCAGGGCCATGACTCCGAATACCCAGACGATGGACATCGGGTTGGCCGGGTCGAAGAACTGGACGCTGGTAAACAGGCCCGGCGCCGCCATCGAGTGGCTGGCCAGCCCGGCGATCCCGGCCACGGCGCCGCAGATAAAGCCGCTGATCAGGCTCGCAATTAAAGGACGTTTCAGACGAACCGCCACGCCATACAGCGCCGGTTCAGAGATCCCGGCCATGATGGCGGAAGCGGCCGCGGCCAGCGCCGTCTGGCGCAGTTCCGGGTTTTTGGTTTTCCAGGCGACCGCCAGCGACGAACCGCCGAGGGAGAGGTTGGCGCCGATTTCTGACGGCATCACCATCCCCTCTTTGCCCGTTTCGGCAATGGTCTGAATGATGGTAGGCGTAAAGACGCGGTGCATCCCGGTCATCACCAGCAGCGGCCACAGCGCGCCCATGATGGCGACGGAGAGCAAGCCCAGATAGCCGTGAATGGTGTAAACCAGCGCGGAGATGCCGCTACCGATCCAGATCCCCAGCGGCCCAATCAGGACGATGGCGAGCGGGGCGGCAATCAGCACGATCAGCATTGGCTTGAGGAAGTTTTTCGTCACCGCCGGGGTGATTTTGTCCACCCAGCGTTCGATATAGGACAGGCACCAGGTCATCACCAGCGCCGGGATCACCGTATAGGTATATTTCACCGCCGTCACCGGCACAAACGCGAACTCAACGTGCTCGCCCTGCGCCGCTTTCGCCATCAGCTCAATAAAGCTCGGGTGGACCAGCACGCCCGCAATGGCGATCGCCAGCGACATGTTGGTTTTGAATTTCACC
Organism: Leclercia sp. UBA5076; assembly: GCF_002416465.1. NCBI lineage: Bacteria > Pseudomonadati > Pseudomonadota > Gammaproteobacteria > Enterobacterales > Enterobacteriaceae > Leclercia > Leclercia sp. UBA5076. The sequence goes on along the minus strand of NZ_DIAO01000013.1, from coordinate 18,992 downwards.
GCCGCAGAGGCGGCCACCATCAGCGGCAGGAAGAAGAACGCGCCGTCGCCGATGACGGTCAGGATCGTCAGCGTCGGATCGCCTTTGGTCAGCACGCCGCTCATCTCAAGGATCATCGCCAGCAGCTTGACCATCGACCCGCCGATGATCGCCGGGATCAGCGGTGACATGGTGCCGATCAGGGCATCAAGAATGCCCGCGCCAATGCGTTTCAGGGTCAGCTTTTGCGGCCCCTGGGGCGCGGCAGGCTGCATGTTGGCGGGCAGCAGGTTGACCACCTCGCGGTACGCCTGGGAAACGGTATTGCCGATGATCACCTGGCACTGGTTGTCGTTGCGCACGACGCCCAGCACGCCGCTGATGCTTTTCAGCGTCGCGCTGTCGATCAGGCTTTCGTCTTTTGCCACGAAGCGCAGACGGGTCATGCAATGGGTGACCGCGACGATATTCTCTTTGCCGCCGAGCGCGCTGACAACGGCATTCGCCAGCGCAGCATAATTTTTGGCCATCGGGTTGTATCCTGTTTTATCAGTAAGGTACGTCTTCATCGGGGTGAGCGATGAAACTTATATAGGAAACCGGTTCCACAAAATCATGAAGAGTTTCCTGGAATCTAACAAGATCACGTTTTAGCCATTTTTTAAATTCGTGATGGCGATCACCTGGCGTGTTAAAAAGCGTGTGACAGACGCTGCGACAATTTTCACGCGGTGCAGTACACTGCCGCTCACGGGATTAAGACGGAACAGATGCATGACCACGATGCTGGAAGTGGCGAAGCGGGCAGGGGTCTCGAAAGCGACGGTTTCCCGGGTGCTTTCGGGCAATGGCTACGTGAGCCAGGAGACAAAAGACAAGGTTTTTCAGGCGATTGAAGAGAGCGGGTATCGGCCTAATTTACTGGCGCGTAACCTGGCGACCAAAAGCACGCAAACCCTTGGGCTGGTGGTGACCAACACCCTCTACCACGGGGTCTATTTCAGCGAGCTGCTGTTCCATGCCGCCAGAATGACCGAAGAGAAGGGACGTCAGCTGATCCTCGCCGACGGTAAGCACAGCGCCGATGAGGAGCGCGAGGCGATTCAGTACCTGCTGGATATGCGCTGCGATGCGATCATCATCTACCCGCGTTTTCTCAGCGTTGATGAGATGGACGAGATCATCCAGAAACACGCCCAGCCGGTGATCGTGCTTAACCGCCGCCTGCGTAAAAACAGCAGCCACTGCGTCTGGTCAGATCATAAAGCCTCCAGCCAGGCGGCGGTATCGACCCTTATCGAGCAGGGCCACCGCGATATCGCGTTTATCACCGGATCGCTCGATTCCCCCACCGGGATCGAACGCCTTTCCGGCTACAAAGAGGCCCTTGCTGCGCACCGCATTCCGCTGCGTGAGTCGCTGATTGTCGAGGGTAAATGGCACCCGGCCAGCGGCGCGGCAGGGGTGGCGACGCTGCTGGCGCGCGGCGAGCATTTTACCGCGCTGGTGGCGAGTAACGACGATATGGCGATCGGTGCCATCAAGCAGCTTCACGACAGCGGGGTCGCCGTGCCGGAGGCGGTGTCGGTAGTGGGTTTCGATGACATTGCGATGGCGCCCTACGTGGTACCCTCCCTCTCCAGCGTGCGCGTACCGGTGACAGAGATGGTGAAAGAGACCATCAGCCGTCTGATCTTTATGCTCGATGGTGGGGACTTCACCTTCCGGCAGACCTTCGCCGGAGAGTTGATGCTGCGTGATTCCGTCATCCCCGGCCCGCACCACTGATTTATAGGGCAGCCAGGCACAAGTAAAGCCGAGTCGGCCGCCCGCGGTCAGCGCCATATCCTGCACGTTTTCCAGGGCGTTGAGCGGTGATGGGCTGAGACAGCGCCAGCGAAAAAAGAGGTTCATGCTTCCTGACCTGTCTGAACCAGGCGGCAAGCCAGGTTATTTCCTGGGTGAAGTTTGCCATGTGTCGTCTCCTGTGAAGGAGTAGCGCAACAGTGTAGGCCGGAAAACAGGCTTAAAACCTGACGCGGTTTCATCGCTGTTCCGCATTAAAAAAGCCCCGGGGCACCGGGGCTGCGAAAGGCAAAGAGTGACAAGCATACAACGAGTAGAACAAGAGTTTGAGGGTTAAACGGGTAAGGCTTTCAGCAGGGCGAAGGCCTCCTTCATACGATCTTCGCTGACCACAAAGGCGCGCAGATTGCCCTCGTTGTCGGCCCCTTTCGCCACCATCCCCTGGGCTTCGATGGCGATCTGCCAGTTCAAATCCTGGCGCTGGGTTTCGCCTGCCAGGTGCAGCGGCAGTTCCGGCGTTTTGACCTTCACCAGCATCGCAGGCAGTTTCAGTGGCGTACTGGCCCCGAGCAGATTCTTCGCCAGATACATGGCGCTTAACTGGATCGGCTGCAGGAACGGCAGTACCTGACCGTTAATTTCGGCGCAGTCGCCCAGAGCATAAATATCGGGCCGGGTGGTTTGCAGATAGCTGTCGACCTTTACCCCGCGATCTGTTTCTGCACCGGCCCGCTGCGCCAGCCCGATTTCCGGGCGCAGGCCGGTGGCGGCAATCACCACATCGACTTCAAGGCAGCGATCCCGATCCAGCAGGGCGCAGATCCCGGTATCGGTTTGGGTCAGGCTTTGCAGCTGGGATTTCAGCAGCAGATGCACCCCCATATCGGTCAGCCGGTGTTGTAAGCGACTGCTCACTTCGGCGGGCATCAGCGCGGAGAGAATGCTGGCGGAATGGTCAACCAGGGTGACCTCTTTCCCGGCCCGGCAAAAATCCATCGCCAGTTCGCTGCCGATAAGACCTGCGCCAACAATCATCACCCGTCGGGCGTCACGCAACGTGCTTTCGCAGGCCCGGTACTCCGTCTGGCTGTTCAGGGTCAGCATCAGCTCGCGGCCTGCAACCGGCGGCACAAAGGCCGAGGCTCCGGTTGCCAGCACCAGTTTGTCATAGGACCACTGCTTGTCTTTCCCTTTGACCACGTGGGCGGCGGCGTCGATGTCGGTGACCCAGGTGTAGGGAAACAGGCGCAGGTTAAACTGTTCGGCAAACTCTCCCGCCGTCTGGCGGGTGAGGTCGTCGGCCTGCTGGCGGTGACTGATAACGTGGCTTAAGTCTGGCTTGTTGTACTCATCCATGCTGTCCGCTGCAATAAGCGTCAGCGGGACGTTCGCATCCTGTTTACGGATGTTTTTCACCAGCTGGCGGGCGGCGAAGCCCGAGCCGATGATGACGATACCGTGGCTCATTTTGCCTCCGATGCCAGTTCTTCAAATACATCTTTACCAAGGGAACATTCCGGGCAGAGGAAATTGTCCGGCACGTCGCTCCACGGGGTACCTGGCGCGACGTCCTGCAGCGGCTCGCCGAGGGTCGGATCGTAGATCCACTGGCAGACGCTGCACTGCATGCAGGGGCCGAGGTCGGCGGTGGTCTCTTCGACGCTGGCGCTTTCTTCCGCCTGAGCGGCAGGTTTCACGCTGGCTTCAGGCAGCGGAGCGAGCGCCCACTGACGGGCAATATCGCGACCATGCTGACGGCAGACTTCCAGCGCATCGAGATCCGGGCGCCATTTCGCCTTCAGGCTCATCGACATTTCAAAGCCTGCGTCCTGCAAACGGGTGGAGAGACGGTCTACCGCGCCGCCACTCCAGCCGTGAGAGCCGAAGGCGCTGGCACGTTTGTTACGGAAGCGCAGGCCGGTCATCTCTTCCACCAGGCCGGCAATTTTCGGCATCATCACGTTGTTCATGGTGGAGGTACCCACCAGCACGCCTTTTGAGCGGAAGACGTTCGTGAGAATGTCGTTTTTATCGCTGCGGGCGACGTTAAAGATTTTCACCGCCACGTTCGGGTCAACTTCATTAATGCCCTGGGCGATGGCGTCGGCCATCATGCGGGTATTGTTGGACATGGTGTCGTAGAAAATGGTGATGCGGTCTTCCTGATAATCCGCCGCCCATTTCAGGTACAGCTCGACGATCTGCGTAGGGTTATCACGCCATACCACACCGTGAGAGGTGGCAATCATATCCACCGGCAGGTTAAAGCCGAGGATCTCGGTGATTTTTGGCGTCACCAGACGGCTGAACGGGGTGAGGATGTTGGCGTAGTAGCGCTGGCACTGCTCAAAGAGTTCGGCCTGATCCACTTCGTCATTGAACAGACGTTCGTCGCAGTAGTGCTGGCCGAAGGCGTCGTTACTGAAGAGCACCGCGTCGCCGGTCATGTAGGTCATCATGCTGTCCGGCCAGTGCAGCATCGGGGTTTCCACGAAGATCAGCTGTTTGCCGTTGCCGATATCCAGAGAGTCGCCGGTTTTCACCACGTTGAAGTTCCACTCCGGATGGTGGTGATGGCCGGTGATGGAGTCGATGGCGTTGGCGGTGCAGTAGATCGGGGTGTCCGGGATGCAGGACATCAGCTCGGTCAGCGCCCCGGCATGGTCCTCTTCCGCATGGTTAATGATGATGTAGTCGATATCGGCCAGGTCGATTTCACTGCGCAGGTTCTGCACGAACTCGCGGCTGAATTTATGATCGACGGTATCGATCAGGACGTTTTTCTCTTCCCGGATGAGATAGCTGTTATAGCTGCTGCCGCGCAGCGTTTTGTACTCCGTTCCGTGAAAATCACGTACTTCCCAGTCACGTTGACCAACCCAATGAATATTGTTTTTAACCAGAATAGACATAGCAACCTCAACTTAATACAGCGCAATTAAATGAAAGATGTCATGCCTATTGCAGGGTGCGTGCCAACTTTTTAAGTTATTAATTTTTAATGGTTTTAAAAATAACTGCACTCTTATGGTAGTCAATTTGACTGTGTTTGTTATAGTCAATATGACACTGTGTATTGTCAAAATGACAATGAGGCGAGAATGAGTTTTTCTGTAGAGGTGCTGGCGAAAATCGCCATTGAATTGCAGAGCGGCATCGGCCATCAGGATCGCTTTCAGCGGCTGATCTCCACTCTGCGCCACGTGCTGGAGTGCGATGCCTCGGCGCTGCTGCGCTACGAAGGGCGTCAGTTTATCCCGCTGGCGATCGACGGGCTGGCGCAGGATGTGCTGGGGCGGCGCTTCACCCTTGAAGGCCATCCGCGGCTGGAGACCATCGCCCGCGCCGGGGATGTGGTGCGCTTCCCGGCCGACAGCGACCTGCCCGATCCCTACGACGGGTTGATCCCCGGTCAGGAGAGTCTGAAGGTGCACGCCTGTATCGGCCTGCCGCTGTTTGCCGGGCAGAACCTGATTGGCGCGCTGACCCTCGATGGCATGTCGCCGGACCAGTTCGACACCTTCAGCGACGAAGAGTTGAGGCTGATTGCCGCCCTGGCCGCCGGGGCGCTGAATAATGCCCTGCTGATTGAGCAGCTCGAGAGCCAGAACACCCTCTCCACCCGCCCGACGGGGTTTGAGCAGGTAAAAAGCACCGAGATGATTGGCCTCTCGCCGGGCATGATGAGCCTGAAAAAAGAGATTGAGATTGTCGCCGCCTCCGACCTGAACGTGCTGATCGAAGGGGAGACCGGCACCGGTAAAGAGCTGGTGGCCAAAGCCATTCATCAGGCTTCTCCCCGGGCGGTGAATCCGCTGGTCTATCTCAACTGCGCCGCGCTGCCGGAAAGCGTGGCGGAGAGCGAGCTCTTTGGTCACGTCAAAGGGGCGTTTACCGGGGCCATCAGCAACCGCAGCGGCAAGTTTGAGATGGCCGATAACGGCACGCTGTTCCTGGATGAGATTGGGGAACTGTCGCTGGCATTGCAGGCCAAGCTGCTGCGCGTGTTGCAGTATGGCGATATCCAGCGCGTGGGTGATGACCGCAGCCTGCGGGTCGACGTGCGGGTGCTGGCCGCCACCAACCGCGATCTGCGCGAAGAGGTGTTAGCCGGGAATTTTCGCGCCGATCTGTACCACCGCCTGAGTGTGTTTCCGCTTTCGGTGCCGCCGCTGCGCGAGCGTGGCGAAGATGTGGTACTGCTGGCAGGCTATTTCTGTGAACAGTGCCGGTTGCGGATGGGGTTATCCCGGGTGGTGCTAAGCCCCGGCGCCCGGGCGCATCTGCTGAGCTACGCCTGGCCGGGCAACGTGCGCGAGCTGGAACATGCCATTCACCGGGCGGTAGTACTGGCCCGGGCGGCGCGGGCAGGGGATGAAGTGGTGATCCACGCGCAGCACTTTGCCCTGCATGATGAGAGCACACCCGTGGTGACGCCGGAGACGCCGCGCGTTGAGAATCAGAACCTGCGTGAGGCGACGGAGGCGTTTCAGCGCCAGATGATTGTCCGGGCGCTGGAGCAGAACAGCCGCAACTGGGCGGCGAGCGCGAGGGCGCTGGAGACGGACGTCGCCAACCTGCACCGGCTGGCGAAACGTCTGGGTCTTAAGGGTTAGAGAATGCCTGCCTGGTAGAAATCCTGCAGGTTGATGGCACCGCACAGGCGGCCATGGCTATCCACCACCGGCGCGGCGGTGATTTTGCGCTTCATCAAGAGCTCTTTGGCTTCAATGGCGCGGCTGTCGGCATTCAGCGTCAGGCCACCGGCGGTCATGGCGTTGCTGACGGCAATCTCCAGTTTGCCGCCGCTCACCAGCCAGCGGCGCAGGTCGCCGTCGGTGAAGACCCCTTTGACCTGCTGGTCATCATCACAGACCGCCACCAGCCCCAGTCCGGTACGGCTCAGCTCCAGCATCGCGTCCATCACGCTGGTATTCAGTTTCACCTGCGGGATAGCCTCGTCGGTGCGCATCAGGTGGTGCACTTTATTCAGCAGGCGTGCTCCCAGGGCGCCTGCCGGGTGCGAGCGGGCAAAATCCTCTTCATTAAACCCGCGGGCCTGCATCACCGCCATCGCCAGCGCATCGCCCATCATCAGCGTGTTGACGGTGCTGGAGGTCGGCGCAAGGTGCATCGGACAGGCTTCGCGCTCCACCGAAATATCCAGCGTAGCGTTGGCGGCCAGCGCCAGCGGCGAGCGGGACTTGCCGGTCATCGCCAGCAGCGCCACCGATTTTTCCTGCAAACGCGGGAGAATCAAATCCAGCTCTTTTGCCGAGCCGGAGTAGGAGATAAAGAGCAGCACGTCGCGGCTCTCAATCATCCCCAGATCGCCGTGCAGGGCTTCAGCAGGGTGGACAAAAAAGGCGGGGGTGCCGGTGCTGGCAAGGGTCGCGGCAATCTTCTTGCCAATATGCCCGGATTTGCCGATGCCCGAGACGATCACCTTCCCGTCGCAGTGAATAATGGTATTGGCTGCGCGAACAAAATCTTCCCCCAGACGGTCCGGCAGGCGGCTGGCCTCCTGCAGTTCCAGTATCAGGGTCTGGCGACCCGCGTTTAACAGAAAATCACTCATCACGCTCTCCGGTTACAATCACGTCGATTCCTTTCTCTTCCAGCGCTTTCTTAAACGCCGGATCGATGCCCGCGTCGGTAATCAGCTTATCGACGCTCTCCAGGCTACAGACAATATTCGGGCTTTTACGGCCAAACTTTGACGAGTCCGCCATCAGGATCACTTCCCTGGCGGCATTGCACATCGCTTTACTGACGCTGAACACTTCATTGAAGGTGGTGACGCCCGCGTTGAGGTCGATGCCGTCGGTGCCCATAAACAGGCGGTCGAAGCTGAAATGGTCGAAGGCGTTCTCCGCAAGCTGGCCGTGAAACGAGGCCGACTTTTTGCGGAAGGTGCCGCCGGGCATCAGGATGGTTTGTTCATTGTCGAATTCGGACAGGGCGTTGACGATATGCAGGCTGTTGGTCATCACCGTGATGTTATTGAAGCGGCTCAGCATCGGCACCATCTGCAGAACCGTGCTGCCCGCATCGAGGATAATGGAGTCGCCGTCATGGATAAATTTTACTGCGGCGTCAGCGATTAACGCCTTCTGATGGGTGTTGATGAGCGTCTTGTGATCGATAGGCGGGTCGGCCTCGTCTTTATTCAGCACCACGCCGCCATAGGTGCGGATCACCGCCCCGGCGTTTTCCAGGATCACCAGATCCTTGCGGATTGTGGTGCCGGTGGTATCAAAGTAGTGGGCCAGATCCTCAACCGAACATTTTCCTTGTTTTTGCAAATGGTCGAGTATGGCCGCCTGCCGCTGGCGGGGTTTCATAGGCGTTGAGTTCCTTAGGTTGCGAAATGATAATTTCGCAAGCTTATAACGTTCACAACGAAATTATCCATGTTTCAATTTAAGCGCTAATGATAGTGCATCCTGACAGAGCGAATCATTGGGAAAGATCACATCGGGCTCTAATTCCTGCAACGCGGTGCCGTTAATCGCTGCAATTTTCACCGGTCGGGCAAAGACCGTCAGCCCACGCATCATCAAGGAGTCACAGACCCGGTGGTTATCATCCAGCGCAATGGCGACAATCACCCGCGGCTTAAAGCGACCGCCGGAGCGGCCCACGCCCACGCGCCCTTTCTGGCAAAGGGCGTCAAAGGCGCGGTTAAAACGATGGATTTGCCAGCCGCCGAGTGCCAGCTGGCACAGCCAGGCGATAACGGCGACGGTGATCAGGGTGGTGACCATGTTTAGCTCCTGTGCTATGGCCGGGCGGCGATACGCTTGCCCGGCCTGGGGTTCGGGGTTTGTAGCCCCGGTAAGCGCAGCGCCCCCGGGGAATGAACTCAGAACATCACCTGCCCACCGGTGACATTGATCGACTGCCCGGTGCAGTAAGAGGCTTTCGGGCTGGCATAAAACAGCAGCATATTCAGTACATCCTGGTAGTCGCAGCCGCGCTTCAGCGGCACTTTATCGATGTAGTATTGCTCCACCTGATCCTCATTAATGCCAAGTTTGGTGGCGTACTGCGGCAGCAGGGACTGGAACATCGGCGATTTCAGCAGGTTGCCGAGCATCAGCGAATGCACGGTAATGCCATATTCCGCCAGATCCAGCGCCAGGGACTGCGTCAGCCCCACGCCGCCGAACTTGGCCGCGCTGTAGCCGGAGTTGTGCTTGCTGCCCACCTTGCCCGATTTGGAGTTGATCTGAATGATGCGCCCGGCAATGCCGTCGCGGATCATCAGGCGCGAGAACTCCCGGGCACAGAGGAAATAACCCACCAGGTTCACCTGCAATGAACGGTCGAAATCCCCCAGCTCCACATCACTGATAAATGCCGCTTTGGCGATCCCGGCGCTATAAACCAGCAGATCGGTGCGGCCAAAAATCTCGTCCACGCCGCGGGCGAGAGCCAGCACGCTCTGTTCGCTGGTGGCGTCGGCGCCAAATCCCCAGGCCATCCCGTTACCGAATTCGGTGTTGATGGCGTCCGCCACGCGGGCGGCCTTTTCACTCTGGATATCGACTACCGCCACGCGGTAACCCTCTGCGGCAAGCCCACGGCAGAGGAACTCCCCTAAGGTTTGTCCTCCACCAATGACAACGGCAACCTGACTCATATTTCTCTCCTTAATTACGCAACAAATTTTAATGTGCAGCCTGGGGTAACAGCCTGTGGAACCGGGCCCGCCACGTGAACCGTGCCGGGGTATTCCGCCTGGAGCCGACCATCGAAACGCAGGGTGATGTGGCCCAGCTCGCGCAGGTTTTGTTCGGCCACGTCGCCCACGGCGGTGACGGCATAGCGCGTTTCGCCCAGCTCCAGCTCGCTTCCGGCCTTCAGTTCGCCATTGAGCTCCCCGTGGCAGTGGATAAAACAGAACTCCTCAATATCCGCCGGGGCCCCTTCACGAAAGGTGATCAGCATCTGGTCGCTCAGCGCATCCGGGGCGCTCTGGCCGATGCGGGTAATGGTGGTCTGGTAAATCACGGTCATCAGGAATTCCTCTTATTGATAAATAAAGCCGGAGACGAACCAGGCGATCAGCACCGTTGGCGCACCAGTCAGGAAGCGGCTTACCAGCACCGAAGGGACGCCGACGCGCACGGTCTCCTGGCGCGCTTCAGCCAGCGACAGCCCCACCGGGATAAAGTCACAGGCGGCCTGGGCATTAATGGCGAAAAGCGCGGGCAGGGCGAGGTGCGGGGGAATATTGCCCAGCCCAATCTGCACGCCAATCAACACGCCAATAACCTGGGCGATGACCGCGCCGGGGCCGAGGAACGGCGACAGCAGCGGGAAGGAGCAGATCAGCGCCAGGGTCACCAGCCCGAGCGGATGGCTGGCCAGCGGAGCCAGTCCGTGGGCGATCCAGTCCCCCAGCCCGGAGGCCATAATGATGCCGATCAGCGCCGAGACGAAGGCCATGAACGGCAGGATGGTTTTCAGCACCGTATCGATGGTGTCGCGCCCGGACTGGAACAGGACCGCAACCGCAGAGCCCATTCCCATCCCGACTTTTGCCAGCAGACCGTCGCTCTGCTCGGTGATCTTCTTGCTGGTGTCGTACTCCCGCGGCGCGTGCTTTTTCACCGGCGCAGCCCCGTCTACCAGCGTGATGTTCTCTTCTTTTACGCCTGAGACATAAATGTCCTCCACGATATGCTGCGCCAGCGGGCCGGATTTTCCCGTCGAATGAATATTCACGGTAGGAATGCGCCGTTTCGGGTAGATGCCGCAGCGCAGGGTGCCGCCGCAGTCGATCACCGCCACGCCGATCTCCGCTTCCGGCGGCTCGCCCTCTTTAAAGCCGTCCACCGCTTCCCAGCCGGTGAGTTCGCGCAGCTTGTCGACGATAGCCGGGCGGGTGCCCGCGGTGATATAGACGATTTTTTTGCCTTCGGTGGCGTCGAACTCCAGCGGGCCGCCCCAGCCACCCGTGCCTTTTTCAATGCGGATCCGGCTCATGCTGTGGCTCCCTTAAGCTGGACGTTCTGTTCAAGCTGAATGCCCATCTTCTTTTCGAAAATGGCGGTAGTGAGATCGGTCACCCAGCCGCGGAAGAAGTTAGTCACCAGGCCGACCAGCAGGTAGCTCACCGCCAGCGGGCCGAGCGGCAGGCCGAGGGTGGTCAGGCCGCTGGCGATCCCCAGATAGACAAACAGCTCGCCCGGGTTGATATGCGGGAACAGGCCGTTCATGGAGTGGCAGCTGTAGGATGCTGCCGCGTAGTAGCTCGGCTTGTAGCGTTCGGGCATAAAGCGCCCGAGGCTCAGGGTCATGGGGTTACAAAACACAAAGGTGCCAATGCAGGGCAGCAGCAGATAGCGGGAGACGGGGTTACCCGCGCAGCGCTGGGCCAGCTTTTCAATCCGCTGCTGGCCGATAAAGTTGATCAGCGCATTCATGATCACCAGCAGGCTGATCAGCAGCGGCAGAATGCCGGTGACCATGCTGGTAAAGACTTCGCCACCTTTCTGAAACAGCCCGATAAACCACTCGGCGCCGTGGGTGATGGTTTCTATCATTGTTTTCTCCTGTAGGGTATGTTCGCTCTGGCGGAGTAATAATAATCACTTTGAAAGGTTTTAAAGTGTTAAACAGATCTCACAATGAAAGAAAAAGTGATTATTTTGAAAGACAATAGGAAAGGTGACGGCGGCGTGGTGAAGAAGAGACTGAATTTACCTTTAGGCAGCGTAAAGATTTTGCCGGGTGCGTGTGCGCCCCTTCCTTGAGGTGTCCCGGATGCTTTACCATACTTGCCACTTATCGAATTCGTGAATGGATGTGTCATGTTCAAGCGTCGTTACGCAGCGCTACTCCCTGCGCTTATTCTGCTCTCCGCATGCAGTAGTAAACCGAAGACCGAAGAGGTCCAGCAAACGGCAGGCGCCCCTTCCGGCGGCTTCCTGCTGGAGCCTCAGCATAATGTGATGCAGATGGGGGGCGACTTTGCCAATAACCCTGCGGCGGAACAGTTCATCGACAAAATGGTGAGCAAGCACGGCTTTAACAAAGCCCAGCTACAGGAGATCCTCTCCCAGGCGAAACGTCTGGATTATGTATTGCGACTGATGGATCGTCAGGCGCCGACCACCCAGCCTCCGGCCGGACCGAACGGCGCATGGCTGCGATATCGCAAGCAGTTTATTACCCCGGATAACGTGCAGAATGGTGTGGCGTTCTGGAATCAGTATCAGGATGCACTGACCCGTGCCCAGCAGGTTTACGGCGTGCCGCCGGAGATCATCGTCGGGATTATCGGCGTGGAGACCCGCTGGGGCCGGGTGATGGGAAAAACCCGCATTCTTGATGCGCTGGCGACCCTCTCCTTTAACTACCCGCGCCGGGCGGAATACTTCTCCTCTGAGCTGGAAACCTTCCTGCTGATGGCCCGTGACGAGCAGGATGACCCGCTGGATCTGAAAGGCTCCTTTGCCGGGGCGATGGGCTACGGCCAGTTTATGCCCTCCTCCTATAAGCAGTATGCGGTCGATTTCAATGGGGACGGGCACATCAACCTGTGGGATCCTGAAGATGCCATTGGCAGCGTTGCCAACTACTTTAAAGAGCATGGCTGGACGCCAGGCCAGCCGGTCGCGGTTATGGCTAACGGCCAGGCACCGGGGCTGGAGAACGGCTTTAAAACCCGCTACAGCGCGGCACAGCTGACCTCTGCCGGCCTCACGCCGCAGCAGCCGCTGAACGGCAATCAGCAGGTGAGCCTGCTACGTCTGGATATTGGCACCGGTTATCAGTACTGGTACGGCCTGCCGAACTTCTACACCATCACCCGCTACAACCACAGTACGCACTATGCGATGGCGGTCTGGCAGCTGGGGCTGGCGGTGGCCCAGGCGAGGGCGGCCTCGCCGTTCAGTTAACGCCTGAAAACGTGGGTGGCTTACGCCACTCACGTTTCACTCCTGGCCGGATGGCTACGTTTATTTTTTCTGAATCCCCCTCGTAAAAGCGCCACCTCATCCTCATATCTACCGACTAAAGTGCTATCTTGTGCTGCACGTTTTTATGGAGACAAAACGAGATGAGTGACCATGAATTAATGCAGCTCAGTGAGAGGGTAGGGCAGGCGCTGAAACAGCGCGGTGCCACGGTCACCACGGCTGAGTCCTGTACCGGTGGCTGGGTGGCGAAAGCTATCACCGATATCGCGGGCAGTTCCGCCTGGTTTGAACGCGGTTTTGTCACCTACAGTAATGAAGCGAAAGCGCAGATGATTGGGGTTCGTGAGCCCACGCTCATCGAGCACGGCGCGGTGAGTGAACCGGTGGTCATTGAAATGGCGATTGGCGCCCTGCGTGCTGCCCGGGCGGACTATGCTATCTCTATTAGCGGCATCGCCGGGCCGGACGGTGGCAGCGAGGAAAAGCCTGTTGGAACAGTGTGGTTTGGCTTTGCGACGGCCCAAGGGGAGGGGATTACCCGCCGGGAATGCTTTAGCGGCGACCGTGAAAGCGTGCGTCGTCAGGCCACCGTTTATGCGTTAAAAACGCTCTGGCAACATTTTCTACAAAACACTTGATACTGTATGAGCATACAGTATAATTGCTGCAACAGAACAGAAATCCAAGGTGAAGCGCAGTTGTTTCACCCGGCATGAGAGGAAAAAATGGCTATCGACGAAAACAAACAGAAAGCGTTGGCGGCAGCACTGGGCCAGATCGAAAAGCAATTCGGTAAAGGTTCCATCATGCGCCTGGGTGAAGATCGTTCCATGGATGTAGAAACTATCTCCACCGGTTCGCTTTCTCTGGATATTGCACTGGGTGCTGGCGGCCTGCCTATGGGTCGTATCGTAGAGATCTACGGGCCAGAATCCTCCGGTAAAACCACCCTGACCTTACAGGTTGTGGCTGCTGCACAGCGCGAGGGCAAAACCTGTGCCTTTATCGATGCTGAGCACGCGCTGGATCCGGTTTACGCACGTAAACTGGGTGTTGATATCGACAACCTGCTCTGCTCGCAGCCGGATACCGGTGAGCAGGCACTGGAAATCTGTGACGCACTGGCGCGCTCTGGCGCAGTTGACGTAATCATCGTCGACTCCGTAGCGGCGCTGACGCCAAAAGCAGAAATCGAAGGCGAAATCGGTGACTCTCACATGGGCCTCGCGGCACGTATGATGAGCCAGGCGATGCGTAAGCTGGCCGGTAACCTGAAGCAGTCCAACACGCTGCTGATCTTCATCAATCAGATCCGTATGAAGATCGGTGTGATGTTCGGTAACCCGGAAACCACCACCGGTGGTAACGCGCTGAAATTCTACGCCTCCGTGCGTCTGGATATCCGCCGTATCGGTGCCGTTAAAGACGGTGAGAACGTGGTGGGTAGCGAAACGCGTGTGAAAGTGGTTAAGAACAAAATCGCTGCACCGTTCAAACAGGCTGAATTCCAGATCCTCTACGGCGAAGGCATCAACTTCTACGGCGAACTGGTTGACCTCGGCGTGAAAGAGAAGCTGATTGAGAAAGCGGGCGCCTGGTACAGCTACAACGGCGACAAGATTGGTCAGGGTAAAGCGAATGCTATCTCCTGGCTGAAAGAGAACCCGGCAGCAGCGAAAGAGATTGAGAAGAAGGTGCGCGATCTGCTTCTCAACAATCAGGATGCTAAGCCAGACTTCACTGCGGATGACGCAGACGTAGAAGAAACCAACGAAGATTTCTAATCACTTGATGTAATAAAAGGGCTGCGATTGCGGCCCTTTTTTGCATTTGTTTTTCAGCAGGTGCTTTATGAGTGAATCATCCCCCCGACGCCCCGCCTGGAACCGTCTGCTTGATCGCGCGGTACGCATACTGAGCGTGCGCGACCATAGCGAACAGGAGCTGCGCCGCAAACTCATGGCGCCGGTCATGAGCAAAAACGGCCCGGAACAAATCGACGCGACCGCGGAAGATTATGACCGCGTTATTGCCTGGTGTTACGAGCATAACTATCTGGACGATAGCCGCTTCGTCTCTCGCTTTATCGCCAGCCGCAGCCGTAAAGGTTATGGCCCGGCGCGTATCCGCCAGGAGCTTAATCAGAAAGGTATCCCACGGGAAATCACAGAACGCGCGATGCGTGAATGCGAGATTGACTGGTGCGAACTGGCGCGGGAACAGGCGGTGCGAAAATACGGCGAACCGCTGCCGCGTGAATTTTCAGAAAAAGTCAAAATCCAGCGCTTTTTGCTCTACCGCGGTTTCCTGATGGAGGATATACAGGATATCTGGCGTAATTTTACCGATTGAACGCATGCGGGATTTTACTTCCCTCCAAAGAAAACTTATCTTATTCCCACTTTTTACAGTAGCTGGTCCGTCCAACAACGGTTGCGTAGTGACCCGCTGTGACATTTCGTTAGCTTGATTTCAGGATAATTATGAGCAAGAGCACCGCTGAGATCCGACAGGCGTTTCTCGATTTTTTCCATAGTAAGGGACATCAGGTTGTTGCCAGCAGCTCCCTGGTACCGAACAACGATCCAACTTTACTCTTTACCAACGCCGGGATGAACCAGTTCAAGGATGTCTTCCTTGGTCTCGACAAGCGTAATTATTCCCGCGCGACCACCTCACAGCGTTGTGTACGTGCGGGTGGTAAACATAACGATCTGGAAAACGTCGGTTATACCGCACGTCACCACACCTTCTTCGAGATGCTGGGTAACTTCAGCTTCGGCGACTATTTCAAACATGACGCTATCCAGTACGCATGGGAACTGCTGACCGGTGAAAACTGGTTCAACCTGCCGAAAGAGCGCCTGTGGGTTACCGTCTACGAAACCGACGATGAAGCCTATGAAATCTGGGAAAAAGAGGTGGGTATCCCGCGCGAACGTATTATTCGCATCGGCGATAACAAAGGCGCCCCGTACGCGTCTGACAACTTCTGGCAGATGGGCGATACCGGTCCGTGCGGTCCTTGCACCGAAATCTTCTACGATCACGGCGACCACATCTGGGGCGGCCCTCCGGGTAGCCCAGAAGAAGATGGCGACCGTTACATCGAGATCTGGAACATCGTCTTCATGCAGTTCAACCGTCAGATCGACGGCACCATGGAGCCACTGCCGAAGCCATCCGTAGATACCGGTATGGGTCTGGAGCGTATTGCCGCAGTACTGCAGCACGTTAACTCCAACTACGACATCGATCTGTTCAGCACTCTGATTAAGTCCGTTGCCGACGTGACTGGCGCGACCGACCTGAGCAACAAATCCCTGCGCGTGATTGCCGACCACATCCGCTCCTGTGCATTCCTGATTGCTGACGGCGTGATCCCATCGAATGAAAACCGCGGCTACGTGCTGCGCCGTATCATTCGCCGCGCGATCCGCCACGGCAACATGCTGGGCGCGAAAGATACCTTCTTCTATAAGCTGGTGGGGCCGCTGATTGGCGTTATGGGCGCAGCGGGCGAAGAGCTGAAACGTCAGCAGGCGCAGGTTGAGCAGGTTCTGAAAACCGAAGAAGAGCAGTTTGCCCGTACGCTGGAACGTGGCCTGACCCTGCTGGACGACGAGCTGTCGAAGCTGAAAGGCGACACTCTGGATGGTGAAACCGCCTTCCGTCTGTACGACACCTATGGTTTCCCGGTTGACCTGACGGCTGATGTTTGCCGCGAGCGCAACATTAAAGTTGACGAAGCGGGCTTCGAAGCGGCAATGGAAGAGCAGCGCCGTCGTGCGCGTGAATCCAGCGGGTTCGGCGCCGATTACAACGCCATGATCCGCGTTGATGGCAGCAGCGAATTTGAAGGTTACGAGCATCTGGAAACCAACGGCACAGTAACAGCCCTGTTTGTTGACGGCAAAGCCGTGGAGAGCATCAGCGCGGGCCAGACTGCCGTTGTGGTTCTGGACAAGACGCCGTTCTACGCGGAATCAGGCGGCCAGGTGGGTGATAAAGGCGAACTGAAAGGCAATGGTTTCAGCTTTGCCGTCAGCGACACGCAGAAATATGGTCAGGCAATCGGCCACCAGGGGACGCTGGCATCCGGCGAACTGAAAGTGGGCGAGGGCGTTCAGGCTATCGTTGACGAAGCGCGCCGCGCACGTATTCGTCTGAACCACTCCGCGACGCACCTGATGCACGCCGCGCTGCGCCAGGTTCTGGGTACGCACGTTGCCCAGAAAGGCTCCCTGGTAAATGACAAAGTGCTGCGTTTCGACTTCTCCCATTTTGAAGCGATGAAACCGGCAGAAATCCGCGCGGTGGAAGATCTGGTTAACGCTCAGATCCGTCGTAACCTGCCGATCGAAACCAACATCATGGACCTCGAGGCGGCGAAGAACAAAGGCGCAATGGCCCTGTTCGGCGAGAAGTATGACGACCGTGTACGTGTGCTGAGCATGGGTGACTTCTCCACCGAGCTGTGTGGTGGTACGCACGCCAGCCGTACGGGCGACATCGGTCTGTTCCGCATCGTGTCCGAATCCGGTACCGCGGCAGGCGTTCGTCGTATCGAAGCGGTCACCGGTGAAGGCGCGATTGCCAGCCTGCATGCTGAGAGCGATCAGCTGCACGACATCGCGCAGCTGCTGAAGGGCGACAGCCAGAACCTGGGCGAGAAAGTGCGCAGCGTGATGGAACGTACCCGCCAACTGGAAAAAGAACTCCAGCAGCTGAAAGAGCAGGCTGCGGTTGCGGAGAGCGCAAACCTCTCCAGCAAAGCGGTTGAAATTAAAGGCGTTAAACTGCTGGTCAGCGAGCTGACGGGCGTTGAGCCGAAAATGCTTCGTACCATGGTCGACGATCTCAAGAACCAGCTCGGTTCAACGGTTATCGTTCTGGCAACGGTAGCGGAAGGTAAGGTTTCTCTGATTGCGGGCGTATCTAAGGACGTGATCGACCGTGTGAAAGCAGGGGAGCTGATTGGTATGGTCGCTCAGCAAGTGGGCGGTAAAGGCGGTGGTCGTCCTGACATGGCGCAAGCCGGTGGTACGGACGCTGCGGCCCTCCCGGCAGCACTGGCCAGTGTAGAAAGCTGGGTAAATTCGAAACTGTAATAATTACAAAGCGTAATCAGACGCCATAACGACACCGTTATGGCGTACTGCGCTCTACGCTATCCATAATGATAAAGTCAGGTTGAGTTTGTGTATATCGGCTAAACTTACGTTTAACAGATTGTGATGCCGTGACTACCTACACATTACGTGTTTGTCATCGCTTACTTTTTGGCGTTATATGATGGATAATGCCGGGATACAAGAGACCCGACTCTTTTAATCTTTCAAGGAGCAAAGAATGCTGATTCTGACTCGTCGAGTTGGTGAGACCCTCATGATTGGGGATGAGGTCACCGTGACAGTTTTAGGGGTAAAGGGTAACCAGGTACGTATTGGTGTGAACGCCCCTAAAGAAGTCTCTGTTCATCGTGAAGAGATCTACCAGCGTATCCAGGCTGAAAAATCCCAGCAGTCAAGTTACTGATATTATCGCGTCTCGCTCTCTGGCGAGACGCACCCCTCCTGACATTCTCCTTCCTTAAAGTTACCGTTCTGTTTCGTTCGCTCTGTTTTTGACCACTCTCATCTCTTTTACTTCGCCAAAATCTACCGTTCTCCATGCAGAAGAGTGTAGAAAGAGGGGCAAAATACGTTTATAAAACACTCTCTTTGCAGGTTTTACGTCCGAATTGCCTGTGAATTGTGCAAACGATAAAAGCTTGTGGAAAATTGTTTGACTTATAAGTCCCAGAAAGTAATATATGCGCCACGCAGCGACGAGAAGCTCTTAGCGAGTTACTCGGAGCACTCGAAAGAGGCGTTGTGTGGTGAGGTGGCCGAGAGGCTGAAGGCGCTCCCCTGCTAAGGGAGTATGCGGTCAAAAGCTGCATCCGGGGTTCGAATCCCCGCCTCACCGCCATTTTGCATCCGTAGCTCAGCTGGATAGAGTACTCGGCTACGAACCGAGCGGTCGGAGGTTCGAATCCTCCCGGATGCACCATCTATTACTTCATATTGCTTTAGAAGTGATATGAATATCGAGCAGTACAGTAGTAAATCCCGATGCATCCGTAGCTCAGCTGGATAGAGTACTCGGCTACGAACCGAGCGGTCGGAGGTTCGAATCCTCCCGGATGCACCATATTCTCCGAGATAACAGCGAAGCTGTTGTTTCAAGGTCTGCGAGTTAATCGCCAGCACCAGGGAGGATAACGTTGCT